>CBDVCG010000078.1:0-7522 GCA_965372425.1 uncultured Anaerolineales bacterium | reverse complement strand
ATCCTTGGCTCAGAGCCTCCCAATGAGATGTGGTTCCAGCAGGAATCCGCCAGTTATGTTGTAAACATCCGCGAGGGACACAAGACAGGCTTCTACCTCGATCAGAGGGATAACCGCAGGATCACAAGCCGCTTTATGGGTGGCAGGGAGGTACTGGATTGTTTTTGCTATACAGGTTCGTTTAGTGTGGCAGCCCTTCAAGCAGGTGCTGCTAACGTAGTTGCGCTCGACTCATCTGCACCTGCCTTAGAGTTAGCCGGCAAGAATGTGAGCGAGAACGGTCTGGATTTGGAGCGCCTCTTCCTACAACGAGAGGATGTTTTCGAAGCGTTGAGAAGTTTCCGAGATCAAGGGCGGACGTTTGACGCGATTATTCTGGACCCGCCTCGTTTCGCTCCAACTGTAAAACATGTTGCCAGGGCGTCGCGAGGATATAAAGATATCAACCTGCTCGCATTCAAGCTCCTGCGACCAGGCGGCATACTTGTGACCTTTTCGTGTTCCGGTGGGCTGAGCTTGGAACTGTTTCAGAAGATTGTGGCTGATGCTGCCCTGGATGCCGGCGTGGAAGCGTCCATCTTATCTACACTTGGGCAAACTGAGGATCACCCCATAAAACTAAGCTTTCCTGAATCGAGATACCTGAAAGGATTTGTGGTCCGGGTGACATAGTGTCTTTGATAGAAGGTTTCCAATGCTTGGTTCTCCCCCAAACCCTTTGGAAAAGTGACAACCTCGCGAATACAGACACATGGTGGAAATTTTATTTGCTTGAACCAATTCATACAAAATCGGGCTGATCCCTGAAGATCCTTGGTTGAACGTATCTAAAATTTTAGGAGTCACGAAGTTCCCCTTCCGGTCGCAGGCGAGGAACGCGTTTGGCGGTGTGAGCCAAAACCTCCGCAGGTACCAAACCTACGGGAGGTAACCCGTCGAAGCAATGCCCCTCAAATATCTTCAAGAGGAGAATCCTTCGTCACTCCGTTCCTCGCAGCAACTTTGGTCGATCGCCCGACTATGAATAGTCGGGCTCATAGCTTAAGCCCAATGGGCTGAGCGTAAGGGTGAGAAGCGCCCTTAAAGTCTGTGCCCGGAGGTTCAGCTCTGGGCGTACCTCGGATTTGTCATTTCGAGAGAGCAGTGATAACGGGAGCAAGACGTCCTAATGATGAAGTTTAGCTCCGGGCCGGGGCAGACGGGCCATGTCTGTTAGATCACCTACACAATTTGGAGGAGAAATAAATTCTAGATGGGTTCTGCAAGAATGACGCTGAAAACAGGTCCTTCCAGACGCAAGCGTGTCGATCCGGACGATTAGCTCTTTTTCGCACTCATGGAGATGTGCAACGCGGACTTATATGAAACTCGCAAGCGCTCAGCAGTCTCTTCATCCCCACTCTCTTCAGTCGTTTGAACTCCTACCATAAGGCTGTTCAGGAAGTCCGCATCGATTTTATCGATGTTTGCTTCCATCATGCGATTGGCTGCTTCTGCATCTTCCTCCCTCATAACTTCCTGGGCGAACATAATGCCTTTCGGGAGAGCCTGTGCAATTTTTTCCTGGAGGAGGGCATCGATCTCGTTAAGCTTGTTTAATGCGTCATCATCACCGCGTTCCTGCGCGACCCGGATGTTCGCCTGGAGTGTTCCCAGAAATAGTTCGTCCACGGCAGGCAGCGCGGCCTCGACGGCAGTTTCAAGATCTTCAGCTTCGGCAATCGTCTTAAGCAGTTCAGCAGCCTGAGCCGCGCGTGCTTGCTGCATCGCGTCGATCTGTTGAGTTACCTCAAGCGCTGTCTGACGAAGCGTACTGAGACGTTCTTTCTCATCGCCTTCAGCGGCATCGATTTTCTCAGTGAGCGCCTGGAAGAATGAATAGTCAAGCGCCGGGCGGGTCAGGTTTACGAGAGCCACAACCCGATCATCATTCGGCGCCTCGATGAGCAGTTGGATGATCCTCTCGCGGGACAGTTCCTCCCCTTCCTCTCGTAGGCTATCCATGGCTGCCTTGAGCTCGTCTTCTTGAGCCTGAATCTTCATACCAAATGTACTTATCTCGAGCGCCTGATTAAGCCTATGTGCCAGCATTTCACTCGCTCTTTGATCGTTTGTTGCCTGGATGGTTAAAGTTGCTAATTGAAAAAATGTCGCATCGAATTCGTCATCGTGTTCCTTGACAAATGGTCCAACGTGCTCCTCCGGCTGTCGGAGCAGATCTTCGAAGAGGCGCATTTTTTCCCGTTGGGCTTCAATCTCCTCTTTCGAAATGCCATCCGCTTCAAGAATCCGCTCGATTATCCCCTGCAAAGTGAGGACAGATTGAGGCTGAAGCAGATAGGCCTTTCTATCTTCTGGTGGAAGCCGATCAAGAACCCGGTTGATCAGCTTACCGATGATTTTTTCCTGCTCATCTTTGGGTATGTTTATTTCGACGGGTATGTAAGTGAGGAGCAGTTCTTTTTTGGGATCATGGTACACCAGCAGCGTGGAAAGCATCCCTTCAAAACCACATGTCGTGCAGTGGGCCGAGTTCAGACTTCCTGAGAGTAATTGTGCCTTGGCAGATGGATCTACACCTACGTCGATGAGTTGCTCGACATTCGCTTGAATAGGTGTCCTGCAGTTGGGGCATGCGATCTGTGTCATTGGTTGAACCATGATACGTTTTAAATACCTCTACAAGTTTAGGTTTTGTGGAATGGTGAAGCAGATTCTAGCGCCTTCTTTGGTCCGGTTATCCACCCAGATGTGACCACCATGTGCCTCGATGACGGCTTTTGCGAGGAAGAGTCCCAGCCCTGCGCCCTTTGTCTTTCGTGAGACTTCGTTCGACCGATAAAACAAATCGAAAATCCGAGGCACGTCCTCGAGGGCAATTCCAGGGCCTTCATCCGAGATACACATCACGACGTCTTCTTTTTCGACTCGTCCAGTTATGGTGATCTCGCCACCTTCGGGAGAGTACTTCACGGCATTGGATAATAGATTGGTGATGACTTGTGTTAACCTGGCTTCGTCTGCGAGCACAGTAGGACAATCTTCGGGGAAGACAACCTTGAACGTATGCAGCTCTGACTGGGTCTGAAAACGTACAGCCAAACTGTTGGCTAGATTCTCGAGGTCGAGGTCTGATTTCCGCAGCGCCAGTGCGCCGGCTTGAAGCCTTGAAGCATCCAGTAAATCCTCGATTAGTGCCGCCAGGTGGTCGGCTTCTTCCTCGATAATCTCGAGACTTTCATGGATGACGTCAGGGTCCCAATCCGCGTCCTCGCGGCGCAAAGTTCCAACATAGCCCTTGATAAGCGCCACCGGTGTACGCAGCTCGTGGCTGATGATGGAGATAAAGGTGCTCTTTAGTTCATCGGCTTCGCGGAATTTGGTAATGTCGCGCAAATTAGCAACGATGCTGAGTAAACGACCATCCTCCCCAAGAGCAGGGGCATAGGTGATCCCTACGCTGACCGCTTCCGAGTTCTCTGTGATCATGTCACCTTCAACGTATAGGGCAGCTTGCGAGGAAAGCGGCCACCCACCGGCTTCAGCTTCCTCGAGCAACATTCCGGGTTCGCGGCTCAACCAACGTATGATTTCCGCGTGCCTCTTGCCCATGACATCCTCAGGTTTGTACCCTGAGATGCGCGCACACGCACGGTTGAATCGGATGAAGCGATAAGCTGGATCGAGGATGAATATTCCATCCGCAGCAGATTCGAGCACAGCGTCCAGGTGCTGTTTTTGCTGCGTGACCTCGGTGAACAGCCGGGCATTGTGCGCGGCAATTGCCGCCTGCGACGCAAAGTTGCTCAGTAGATTGCGGTCCTCGTTCGAAAATCTCGCCCGATAGGCTCTGAATACGAAGATGACCCCGATGACTTCACCATGTACGATCATGGGGAGCCCCACACCGGTCATCAGTCCGACCGACGCGGATTTCGCGATTCTCTGCAGCCTTCGGTTGACTTCTGGAATCTCGAACTGGGCTGGATCAGAGTGATCCGGGATATCCGAGAGCAAGGGCTCGAGGTACGACAGAAACGATGGGTTGATCCCATCCGTCGAGGCGATACGCCAACCCCCGACTTCCTCTCTCAAGGCTATCAACCCCGCATGTCCACCCAGGAGCTCGGCAGAAATTCTCACAATGCGTGTTAATACTCGTTCGAGATCCAGCTCCTCGGTAATCGCCCGGTTGATCTCGAGCAGATAGTCTCTCTGCCGAACACGGAAATCTGGAAGCATAAAGAGTGTGTTTGCTACCCTTCTACTTCAGTGACAGCGGCCTCGAAGATTTGCAGGCCTTCATCCATCAGCTCTCGCGTGATGTTTAGGGGGGGGGCGACGCGGATCGTGTTCTTTCCACATCCAAGTGTGATCAAGCCACGCTCGAACGAACTTTCGACGATCCGTTCCCGAATTTCAGACGCGGGCTCTTTTGTATTTTTATCTTTGACGAACTCCACACCAATCATCAAACCGATCCCGCGCACCTCTCCAATCGTCTTGTGTCGTGTTTGGATTTCCTGGAGCGCATCAAGCGTATACTCGCCAACTTCGGCTGCATTGGCCATCATCCCATTTTCGATGAGTTCCAATGTGGCCAGACCGGCGCTGCACGCGATTGGATTTCCCCCATATGTATTGCCATGCGCTCCCACAGGCCAATCCATGACGCTCTCGCGTGCGAGGATCCCCCCCAGTGGTAGACCTGAGGCAATGCCCTTCGCAAAGCACACGATATCGGGCTCTACATTCCAGTGCTCGATCGCCCACCACTTTCCTGTCCGTCCCACACCAGACTGCACCTCATCTGCGATGAGCAGAATGCCGTATTTATCACATAACTCCCGCAGAGCTGGAAAGAAGCCATCCGGGGGGACAACATAGCCGCCCTCACCTTGAATTGGCTCTACAAGGATCCCGGCGCAATCCTCCGCGGGCAAGCTTCTGGCGAAGACAACCTCTTCAATAAATCTTACGACGGTCTCACCATAGTCCGCACCATTTTGTGCCAGGACAGGTCGATAGGCATCAGGATAAGGGACGTGCGTGACGCCGTTCATCAGCGGTAAGAATCCATGACGGTAGACCGGCTTGCTTGCGGTAAATGCGAGAGAGCCCATCGTGCGGCCATGGAACCCGCCATAGAACCCGATAAACTGCTGCCGGCCCGTATGTCTTCGAGCGAGTTTCACGGCGGCTTCAACAGCTTCAGTGCCGGAATTTCCGAGGAAGACCCGAGCTTTTTCCTTAAACGGTGCAGTCCCTGCAATTCGTTCAGAAAAGTCAACCCAGATGGGGTGATAGAAGTCGGATGAGATATGTAGGAATCGATCGGCTTGAGCTTTGACGGCTTCCACGACTTTTGGATGCGCGTGACCCGTAGAACAAACGGCGATTCCCGAAGCAAAATCAATAAATCGATGTCCATCCACGTCCCACACTTCTGATCCCGACCCGTGATCCATCACAAACGGGAATGCACGTGGGTATGATGGTGAGACGACTGCGGCGTCACGAGCGAGAACAGCTTTTGAATTCTTCCCTGGCAGTGATTTCTTATCCATGTAGATAGAGCCTCCTGTTTGCGCATAGCCAGATAGTAAAGTTGAAGGTCAATGGTTTGATCAAACCCCATAAACCATTTCTGCGAGCATTATAGAGCCACTTGCTCCGGTGTGGACGTCACTCATGACCTCCCAAGGTTACCCTTCGAAACGTGATTATAACATTCATGCTTTGAGCAAAACACATTCCGTTGTATAAAATAGATATGAAATGATGGAACGCCCAGCCCAACACCAAGAAGGAGATGAAGCTTATGGAAGAGCGTCCCTGGACAAAGCATTACGATGAAGGGGTACCGACGAGCATAGATTATCCGGATGTACCCCTTTTCCATTTCTTGGAGGAATCGGCGAAGAACTTCCCCGATAACGTTTGTACGATATTCAATGGCGCCTCCATCACATATAAGGAGATGGACGCACTATCCGATCAGCTTGCTGCTGGTCTGGCTTCATTGGGAGTGAAGAAGGGGACACCTGTGGGTCTCTTCATGCCCAATATTCCACAGTTCGTGATTTCCTTCTATGCCATTCTCAAGGCCGGAGGGGTGGTAGTAGCGACGAATCCGCTCTATACAGCCCGCGAAATCGAGCATCAGGTTAATGACGCGGGGATGGAAATCATGATCGTCATGAGCAGCTACTATCACTTGCTCAAGGAGGTTCAATCTTCAACAAAGCTCAAGACGATTGTCGTCACGAGTGTAAAGGAATATCTGCCGGGTATTAAGCGCATTCTCTTCACAATCGCAAGAGAGAAGAAAGGGGGACATTCCGTCCAGATTGAAGAGGGCGATGTTTGGTTCCAGGAGCTGTTGAAGAAATTTACCCCGGCAGATCGCCCTGATATTGAAGTGAATACCGACGATGAAGCTGTTTATCAGTATAGTGGGGGAACAACGGGTGTCTCAAAAGCTGCGATCTCCATGCACCGCACGCTCGTCGCGAATACACTACAAATACGTGCTTGGTGGCCGGCCTTTCGTCAGTCAGAAGAAGTCGTCATGATGGCGATCCCGATGTTCCATGTCTACGGTCTGATTGCGGGCATGAGTTTCGGAGTCTCTGCAGCAGCTTCATTGATACTCATCCCCAACCCGAGAGACATGGACGATGTCTTAGGTTCTCTCGAGAAGTACCGTCCGACGTATTATCCGGGCGTGCCAACGATGTACAATGCGATCAACAACAATCCTGATGTGAAGGCAGGTAAGATCGATGTAAGTTCAATCGTGGCGTGCATTTCAGGATCGGCGCCGCTGCTGCGTGAGACAAAAGACACCTTCGAGGAGCTGACAGGGGGTAAACTCGTAGAAGGTTATGGTTTATCTGAGGCTCCCACAGCCACACACTGCAACCCCATCTTCGGTGTGAACAAGGAAGGTTCCATCGGGGTTCCCTTCCCGGATGTCGACTGTCGAATCATCTCACTGGATGACGAAGTAACTGTCCTGGGCGTAGACGAAATCGGCGAGCTTGTAATCAAGGGACCAAATGTGATGAAGGGCTATCACAATATGCCCACCGAGACAGCGAACTCATTGCGGGATGCTTGGCTCTTTACAGGTGATATCGCTCGCATGGATGAGGATGGCTACTTCTTCATCGTGGACCGCAAGAAGGAGCTCATAAAACCAGGTGGTTTCCAGGTATGGCCCCGGGAGGTTGAAGAGGTCATCGCGGAGAATCCAAAAGTTCTCGAGGTCGGCGTGGCCGGGATACCGGATGCATACCGAGGTGAATCTGTAAAGGCTTGGGTTGTCCTTAAACCTGGCCTCAGTGCCAGTTCAGACGAGATTCGGGCATGGTGTAAAGAACGATTAGCAGCTTACAAGGTGCCGACCCAGGTGGAGTTCCGAGATGAACTGCCGAAGACGACCATTGGGAAAGTGCTGCGGCGTGAACTCGTCAGGCAGGATCGGGAAACTTCTGCGAGTTAAGGCGCGAGTCGATAG
>CBDVCG010000077.1:0-7599 GCA_965372425.1 uncultured Anaerolineales bacterium | reverse complement strand
ATGTCGAGTAAGCCTAAGCCCAACCGTGGTGGGCGAGAACGCTCCTCTTCCTTCCCGAATCGCACCATCTCCCCATCGCTATTTACTGCTTCCACGGACAGACCAAGGCTCTGCAGTTCTTTCACCAAGACTCGGAATGATGCTGGAACGCCCGGTTCTTCAACCGGTTCTCCTTTAACAATGGCTTCATAGGTCTTTACTCGACCCTGAACATCATCGGATTTAACCGTGAGCATCTCTTGTAATGTGTGCGCAGCGCCATAAGCTTCCAGCGCCCAAACCTCCATCTCACCGAATCGCTGGCCGCCAAACTGCGCCTTGCCGCCTAAAGGCTGCTGGGTCACTAGCGAGTAAGGGCCAGTTGAGCGAGCATGTACCTTATCTTCAACGAGGTGGTGGAGTTTCATCATGAGAACTTTACCAACAGTAACAGGTTGGTCATAGGCGAGCCCGGTCTTGCCATCATAAAGTTTCTGTTTGCCCAGAATAGGCATCGGCTCGCCGGTCTCTTCCATGATGGTCTCAGCCGCGGCACGGAGAGATTCAAGGTTCTTAATATTCCCGGTCTTTCTATCGTTCGCTTCAGCCCAGGAGCGCAGACAAGCTTCGATAGCCGCTTGATCGTGTTCTGACCTGGCTAAGGCATCCATATCATCCTTCCCGAATACGAGGACTGCATCCGGATCGTATCCAGAATCACGCAACCACTCGCGAAGAGCTGCTCGGCGAGAAGCTAGAGGATCCGTAGCAAGAAGATCCAATTCGTACTCGGAGGGAGGAAGCCAGTTCTCTAAGTAGAGCCGGCGAACTTCATCATCGTCCCGGAACGCATCTTCCTCGTAGTAGCCGTTCTCCTTCACCCACGTCCAAGCTCGTTCACCGATTTCCTGCCATGCATGATCGATCAACCAGGCACGTGCAAGTTCGGCTTCAATCTCTTCCTCGATTGCGCCGTCGAATGCCGGCGTGACGGCTCGGAAGCCCAATCGGTACGCAGCCCAGCCGAGATGCGCTTCGAGAATCTGGCCGATGTTCATACGCCCCGGTACGCCCAGGGGGTTCAAGATTAGATCCACAGGTGTACCGTCTGCGAGAAATGGCATGTCGGCTATAGGGACGACCTTCGAAATGACGCCCTTGTTTCCGTGCCGACCGGCCATCTTATCGCCTTCCGTGGCTTTACGTTTCTGTGCTACAGAGACACGAACCATCTTTTCCACACCCGCTGGTAGGTCCCGATGCTCATCTCGAGTGAATACCTTGACAGCCACGACTTTGCCGCGCTCACCATGCGGCATACGAAGCGAGGTGTCTTTTACCTCGCGTGCCTTCTCACCGAAAATCGCCCGCAGCAACTTCTCTTCCGGCGTGAGTTCCTTCTCGCCTTTGGGTGTGATCTTCCCAACGAGGATATCATTCGGGCCAACTTCCGCGCCGACACGTATGATTCCATCTTCGTTCAAATCCCGGAGGGCATCATCACCAACATTAGGAATATCATACGTGATCTCTTCCGGCCCTAGTTTGGTATCCCTGGCCTCGACCTCATGTTTCTCGATATGAACCGAGGTAAATAGATCTTCCTGCACGAGTCGCTCTGAGATCAGGATGGCGTCCTCAAAATCGCCGCCTTCCCATGAAAGGAACGCGCAAAGCACGTTCTGGCCAAGCGCCAGTTCTCCTCCCGCAGTCGAGGATGAGTCGGCAATCACATCATTTTTCTCAATGCGCTCGCCCTTGACGACCGCAGGACGTTGATCGATGCATGTGCTCTGGTTGGAGCGGTTGTACTTGCGCAATTGGTAGATCTGTCGATCATTGCCGGAGCGTACAACGACCTGACTCCCTGTAACTGATTCCACCTCCCCATCTGTTTCGGAAAGGATGACCTGCCCCGAATCGAGCGCCGCGTATCGCTCCATGCCGGTGGAGACAAGGGGAACCTCGGGGCGAATAAGGGGAACGGCCTGTGTTTGCATATTGGATCCCATCAGAGCACGATTGGCATCGTCATGTTCAAGAAATGGAATCAAGGACGCACTGACGCCTACGATCTGACGTGGTGCAACATCCATGTAATCAATCCGCTCAGGAGCGAAAAACTGAAAGTCTCCATGATTTCGACAGGAGGCACGTGGTCGGATAAATTCATATTTTTTATCCAAGGGAGCGTTTGCCTGGGCGATGACGAACCTATCCTCATCGTCCGCAGTGAGAAAGACGATATCATTTGAAACGAAGGGCACAATCGGAATCGGTTCCTCCATCCCTTCGAGTTTCTTTGCGATGGCTTCGGTGATCTCATCACCTCCACTCACAATAGGCTTTCGCCCTCTGGGAAGCTTAAGCTCCGTTCGTGCACGTCTGCCCACCAGGCGTGGATCTCCAGGATCAAGCTCTCGCACCACTTTACGATACGGCGTCTCGATAAAACCAAAACGATTCACGCGCGCATACGATGCTAGCCTTCCGATCAGACCGATGTTCGGACCTTCTGGGGTTTCGATTGGACAAATTCGCCCGTAGTGTGAGTGATGCACATCCCGCACGTCGAAACCCGCTCTTTCTCTGCGCAACCCACCCGGGCCCAGGGCAGAAAGTGTGCGTTTATGACGCAGCTCAGCGAGAGGATTTGTCTGATCCATGAATTGAGACAATTGGCTCGAGCCAAAGAATTCTCGCAGCGCAGCTACGACAGGTCGGATGTTGATCAAGGATACGGGGGAGATTTGCTCCTGGTCACGAATAGACATCCGCTCGAGGATCACGCGTTCCATTCTCCGCAGCCCGACACGCAGTTTCCCCTGGATTAATTCCCCAACCGTCTTCACTCTCCGGTTGCCGAGGTGATCGATATCATCGGGTTCGACGACGCCGTTGTTGATCAAGATGAGACGTTCAACAAGTCGAACAATGTCCCAAGTCGTCACCCTACGGTGCTCGAGAGGAATTATGTCATGCAGGTCCAACTTCTGATTGAGCTTGTACCTGCCAACCCTCTCTAAGTCATAACGTCTCTGTTCACAGAGTTGATCGCGTAAATATTCACGCGCATTATCAAGTGTTGCTGGATCCCCCGGTCGCATCCGGCGGTAGAACTCGATCAGTGCTTCTTGCGCGAGTGTACGACCTTTTTTCACTTCCCACGTCGGTTCCTGCCGTATTGTCGTAGCAATATAGGGATGATCTGGATTTGAGTCGGCTTCAGCAAAGATTTCTAGAAGCTCCTCATCTGAGCCTTCCTTCAATGGTGCGTTCCCCAAATCGTCTTCTATTGCAGTCAGGGCTCGCAACAGAATCGTCACCGGAACCGTTCGTTTCCGATTAAATTTCAGCGTGAGATAATCACTTTTGCGAGTCTCAAACTCCATCCATGCGCCCCGATCAGGAATAAGCTTCGCTGTCGCCAAACGACGTCCTGAGGCACGATCCTCCTGAGCTTCAAAATAGACGCCCGGAGACCGGATCAGTTGGGATACGACGACACGTTCAGTGCCATTAATGATGAAAGTGCCTTTATCGGTCATGATCGGGAAATCGCCCAGGAAAAGATCTTGCTTGATGGGCTCGGGTACTTCTGATCCCGCAAGAAGAACTGAGACATAGAGAGGGGCTGCATAGGTCAGATCTCGTTCAACACATTCTTCGATGTCGTGTTTCGCATCCTCAAACCAGTACTTGAGATCGAATTCTCTGCTCTCAGGCGTATCACCCGGAAAGAAGAGCTGCATGCCGCCGTTATATGAAACGATGGGAGAAATCTCATCGAAGAGTTCAGAAAGTCCTTCTTCCTTCAGCCAGCTAAAAGAATCTAATTGCACTTCAATGAGATTAGGAAGATCGAATACCTTGGGTATACGCGAGTACACTCTTTTTTCTGTTTTATGCGCCATTCACCTACTCCTCGGTAAGAGAAATAATGCAATTGAGAAGAGCATAGAAAGTATAAACAACAAAAAGCGGGCATCTACCGGTCGCACTTCCTCACCGGATCCCGCTGCAATCTAGAACCTCACTGCTTTTTCACGCCCCTGGTAAACTCCAGAATCATTCCGACCACGACCTTATAGTTTACCATAACTGTGGCGAGGTGGGAAGCGCTCAAACCTTGGGTGTTCAAACCTCGAGTTTTTATAACACCTCAATAGTTCGTATACTTCAGAACGATCATCATCTTCGCGCATAATTCGCCCTCATGCGTGAATAACTAGAGATAACTCGTCAAACCTCAGTCAGGGGCCAAGTTGAAAAAACTGTATTTCGAAGGTGCGGCAAACCAGAGTTCCTCGATGGGGAATTGTGAGCATAAATTATACGGGAAATTGGTCGTGCGGAGACGATTACGCCCCTCCCGCATAGAGGTCGTTATACTGTGTGAAGGCCCAGAAGATGCTCCTGATATAGTTCTTTGGTTGTTCAAGCCGTAGAATTTCAAGAAAAAGATCCGGATCATCGGGTGCCAGCTTAATCCAAGCCAGCGTATTTCCAGGACCCGCATTATAGGCGGACAACGCTGCATATAGATCGCCGTCAAATAGATCTCTTTGGTCGGCTAGATACCTCGATCCAAGACGAACACTTACGATGGGTCGATATAAATCATCGCTTGAATAATCGGGCGGCCAGCCCTCACGCCCGGATATCTCCAATCCGGTCGTCGGAATGATTTGTAGCACCCCACGTGCATCGGCATAGGATGTGGCAAAGCTCTCGAACAAGCTCTCCTGTCGTGCAACAGAAAGCAGAAATAATCCATCCAGACCCCGATCGACGGCGGCAGGCAAAATCAACTCCCCGAAATAAGGGCCGAATCGTATCCGTGACAAGTAGACCGGCGCTGCCTGTATATTGGCATTATCAATACCGGCGAGACGAAGTATTTGTCTAGCACTGTAAATGGCAGGCTGATAGAGACCCAGATCGAGAAAGCGGTGCATTAACTGATAGGTTGCAAGCGGATCTTCCAGACGCTCTGACCTGATGTCTTCGAAAATATCTTTTGCTTCACCATACCTTCCAAGCGCCCACAGTTCTTCTCCTCGTAACATCCTGGGATCCGCTGCGAGATCTGGGTTCATCTCCCACAAAGCTCCCTCATCGGAGAGAACGAATACCTCCCTCATCCAGGTTTCGGCTTGAGCACGCTCCGAACCAATATCGTAATTAAAATCAGGGACACCTCTCGATTGGAAAGGCGCCCGACCCTCGCGCAGCTCAGCAGCTCGAAGAGAGTAATAACCGTTTGGATCGGCCAGCGTGGCTGCCTGCCAGGCTGCGTCCCGCCCTTCCATGTCCTCCAATTTTTCTTTCGCTTTTCCGATCCAGAGATAGGACGCTGCTCGATCCTCGGCCTGAACCGATGTCGACAGCGAATTTTCAAAAAATGTCAAGGCGGCTGCATAATTCTCGAGACGATACTGGGTTATTCCTGTGAGAAAGAGAGCTTGGAATGCAAGCTCGTCACCAGGATATTCTTGCCCCACCCTGCTCCAAAGTTGAGCCGCGAACTCAAGGTCTCCAAATCTCTCGGCCACCTGAGCGGCGTCATAGAGCATCTCGGCTGCCTTCGGACTTGAGGGTTGGTTTTCAACAAAGGATAGATACGTCTCCAGAGCACCCGCGTAATCGTCGAGATAAGCCCATTGTGTGATCGCCTTTTTCTCCCAGGCATCTTCCCAGAAGCGGTCGCCAGGATGGGTTTCGATGAGCATGTCCCACTCCTCGATCGCACCAAGATAATCGCCCTGCACACGCCGAGCAAGAGCCTTGTACTCATGGACGGTTCCTTCATGGTCTTCTGGAGCAGATCTCAGGTATCGATCGAATGCCTCCAGTGCGACCCCGTACTGACCGGCAAAGTAGTCGACGAGACCTCGATCGAGATCATCTACGGGCACACCTGCTTCTACGAGCGCTACGAGACCCGAGTAAGAATCGTAGGAGAGAGGATAATTCTCAACCGCGTCAAGGTAGCGGGCATACGCATTCTCATCTTGGCCAAGCCACGCATATGCCTTCCCCATCAATAAGTCCATCTGTGCTCGGACGTAACCATTATCCGTAGCCTCATAAATCGAGGTGTACTCTCCAAGCGCAGCTGCGTAATCACCTGACGCCGCACGGGATCTGGCAATTTTTACGCGCAAATTGAGGGCCTCCTCCCGGGAGGCAACCTCAAGCGCAGCCGAGTAGGCATCGATCGCAGCTGTTGGGTCTTCAGCATTCCGGTATGCATCGCCCTGGAGTTCAAGCTCGTAACCAGCGAGTAATCCAGGCTTTTGGAGGGCATACTGTTCATAAGCCCAGGCTGCTTCGATGTACCTCTCTTGTAGATCAAGTATTCCTCCCAGGAGGAAATATGCTCGCGCCGAGGTAGGATTTAAAGGATATTGATCGAGAAGTGCTGCCAATACACTCTCCGCATCGGAAATCCTATTGGCGCTGATGAGTGATTTGGCCAACCCCAAAGATGCTTCAATTTTTTCTGATGGCTCAGAGGCCGAATCTTGAATGTTCCGATATATGTCGATGGCCGAATCCCAATCACCTATGAAATAGGCACGATCGGCTTCATCTATCCGGGCAATGGGAACAGGCGTAGGTGTGGGAGATGGAACCAAGGTTGGCGTTTTGGTGGGAGCGATGGTTGGGGTCGAGGTTGGAAAAATCTCGGGGACCGGGGAATCGCCACATGCCGAGATCATCACGGTCAATCCGAAAAAAACAATCACCCATCGAAGCAAGGTTGTCTGCACAGCGAAGATCATAATGGAGGTGCTTCTCATGGTCAATCTTGCACGTTTTTATCTGCCATGCTAAACTCCCTTCGCGCATCCGTCACGCTCTCCGAAGAGGGCGTATTTTTGTGTCGGTCAGAGCATGGGTAGATGAGCACGCTTCATCTTTAGCTTTTGGTTAAGTTCTCGTCGTAAATATCGTCTTGCAGCCATCTTTTCAAACATTGTTACCGAAAATGTTGATCGAGGTAATGTGGATATGAAGATTGTTTTAAGCGGATCAATCGCGTTTGACTATTTAATGACTTTTCCGGGGCTTTTCAAAGATCACATTCTCCCGGATAAGATCGAAAGTATCTCTCTCTCTTTCCTGGTCGATTCCCTCGTACGGCAGCCAGGTGGAATCGCCGCTAATATCGCCTATACCCTGGCATTGTTGGGCGAACGACCCACAATCATGGCCACCGTGGGTGAAGATTATGACGAACATAGCGCCTGGCTGGAGGAACGCGGCGTCGACACATCAGGGATAAAGGTAATCCCAGACCTCTTCACCGCTTCGTTTTTTGTAAACACGGATCAGGCGAACGCCCAAATTGCCAGTTTCTACCCCGGAGCCATGTCGCGAGCGAGTGAGCTCTCCTTTGTTGACCTACCCCAAAAACCCGATCTCGCTGTTATTTCACCGAACGATCCTGATGCAATGGTGAAATATGGGCGAGAATGTGCCGATCTCGGAATCCCCTATCTGTATGATCCAAGCCAGCAGATTGTCCGGTTGGACGCTGATCAGCTCGAGGAAGGAATCCGAAACTGCACGATGTTATTCTGCAATGATTATGAATTTGGACTCATCCAGGAT
>CBDVCG010000076.1:0-7704 GCA_965372425.1 uncultured Anaerolineales bacterium | reverse complement strand
TAATTGAAAAGGAGAGGAAATTCTGATGACAAGCGAGGAAAGTAAAAGAGACCAATCAGAAACCTATTGGCATGATTTCCTGTCAACCGGTGAATATTCCAAGAACCGACGCTTTCGTAACTTATTTGCAAAAATCCCTACTGATCCACGCTGCAAGGTCTGCAACGCACCTTATCACGGTGTTGGCTCTCCACTCATGCGAGTTCTCGGAAGAACTCCATCAAACCTCACCCCGGATCTGTGCAATTGGTGAGTGGATTTCATGAGCAAGCGCCCGGGCGGCGCTGAGGTTGAAATTTCGATGGTTTTTGCTGATGTTCGAGGATCAACTACGCTGGCAGAGGGAATGAGTCCCGCTGAATTTCGGCACTTGATTAATCGTTTTTATACAGAGACCACAGCGGTCCTCATCAAGTACGAAGCAGTCATCGATCGATTGGTTGGTGACCAGGCAGTTGGATACTTCATTCCTGGTCTAGCGGGTCAAGATCACGCAAGAAAGGCAATCGAGGCGGGTCAGGAAATCTTGGTTAAAACAGGACATTCCATGCCTGGCGGTCCATGGATACCCGTTGGCGCCGGGGTACATACTGGGATTGCGTTTGTTGGTACCGTTGGTTCCGAAGATGGAATAACTGATTTTACGGCTCTCGGGGATTCGGTAAATACTGGAGCTCGACTGGCATCTGTCGCAGATGTAGGAGAGCTAATCATAAGTGAAACAGCATTGTCAGCCGCTGGAATAGAGACCGAGGGGCTTGAGGAGCGAGATCTTGAATTGAAGGGGCGAGCTGGAAAATTGAAATCTAAAGTAATACTGATAAATAATAAAAACGCGTAAAGTCTACTGTTTCACATTGAAGGCTTCATTGATTGTCTGTGTGTTTTAATGATGAAGTTAGAATGGCATAACCAGTTGCTGCATTCAATCCCGCGCGGGTGGCTCAAGGGCAGAGCCCTTGAGCTCATGAGAATGGCTTCGCCAGATAGCACAGCAGAAGGACTTCGTCGTTTTATATGTTGAATGCGGGAGAACAGGTCGCGATTGGGTTTCGAGCCAAAGCTCGATACCTTAAGAGACTTGGGAATCCCAGCCATTCATCTATAAACCGTTAGCTCTTAATAGGTGACGAAATACGAAAAAAAGTTTATCCGCTTCGGGCGATCACAACGATCATGGACCTCAGAAGGAGAGGAGAGCGGACATGGACGAGGACGCTCGGGACAACCGTCTGGCAGGAGGGTTCAGCGAAGGTCCCCGTGGCTTTCTCCACTACGCCGGGTTCCGTTATTGGACTGCTTCCCTGCTTCCCGCGCTCGTGGGGACGACGCTTCCATTCTGGTTGCGCCCACCGGGCTTCTCGTTCAGGTGGCTCGCCGCCATCGAGTTTCTTATCGCGACCATTTTGCTGCACGCCGGTTTCTCGTTCCTGCAGGCGCGGTTTGAGGACAGATTCACGGCCGAGTGGTCTAAGTCCCGGCTCCTTGGAGCTGCGAGCGTGTGCATTGTCACGGCGTGTCTTCTGGGTCTTCACCTAAACAGCTTTGTTCCTGGGATTATCTTCATTGTCTACGGGATATCAGCGATTTTCACGGGTGTGCTCTACGTCGCACCCCCGTTCAACTTCTGCCGGCGGATGGGCGGAGAGGTCGTCATCTCCGTAGGCCTTGGTCTGATACCTGTTCTCGGAGCGTACCTCGTCCAGGCTGGCGACCTCACACGCACGGTCTACCTGGCTTCCTCGCCGGTCGTCGTCGTAACCGCTCTATGGATCTGGACGGATGAGCTCATTACCCGGATGAACGACGAGAAGGACGGGCGCCAAACGATGGTCATTCTCTTCGGCCCTCGGTTCTCGGGGCGATTCGTCGTACTCGCGCTCTCGATACTGTTCTACACGACGCTCATCCTGGCCGTCTTCACTGCTTCGATAATCCCGTTGGCATTGATCGCGCTGCTTTTAATCGGGCTCGTGGTGAAAATCGTGACCGTATCTTGGAACAATTACACGAGCCCGACGCGAATGCTTGAGGCACGCATGAGCGCTTTCAAGCTGCATCTCGAAATATGCATCATCATTACCACATCATCTGTGGCAACGCTTCTCATCTAGAGTATTTAGCACCTTCAAGTTGGTTTAAGTTGGGTGGTGATAATCGTTGGGGCGGTTGTTCTGGCTTGTCCAGGGGCATAGATGATCTCGCGCGTTCCTGCCGTGATGGTGGACAAAGCGGAGAAGTGACTCATCATTGCGAACATCTCGTGTTGGTCAGCTAACAATCGGAAACAATAGACAGCGATTCACGCCCCCGATGAACCTGTGAACGTAAGTCTCGATCAAGAATCTGTGTTCGAAGAGGTTTAACCCCTCGACCCGATGGGTTATGTACCCATACATCCACACTGACACATAATCCACATGTTCCTATCTATTCAAGATTTCTAATTCTCACGCTCTCTCATTCAGCTTTTTTCCAGGCAGCAGGAAGACCAACGGGATGCCCGCAGCCATGATGGCAGCGCTGATTAAGAAACCGAGCCCCAGACCGTATATATCCCCCACCCGGCCAAGGATGACGATGGCGACGGCCCGGATGACGAAGGCCATCGCCATGAAGATCCCATTTGCGAGCGCCCGGTTCTCGGGGTAGCTCTCCTGCACCCATGCCATCATGACGGGCGTCGTGGACAATGCAAAGAATCCAAGAAAAGGGAGCACCACGATCTGCTGGACACCGCTTGCGAGCAGAAACACCACCGCAAGTAGCGGCGTAGCGATCATGGAAATCAGGAGAATAACGCGGCGTCCAACACGATCACTCATCGAGCCACCAACCAGGACGCCCACAACACCCGCAGCTTCAAGGATGGAGAGTGCGGCGCCCGCGAACCAAAGCTCCGCTCCTTCAGAGTGCAAGTAGGTCGGGAGGTACGTCGTAATTGAAGCGCTCATAAACGCTCGTGAAACAAGTATCCCTGCAAGCGGGATCATGAAAGATCTCATAGCTCGAAGGGCTTGACGAATCGGCAATCCAACCTTGCCATTCGGATCTCTACCTGGAATTTCCCGAAGTTTGATATAGAGAATCAGCGAAGTAAGCCAACCTCCCACCATCAATATGGGGAGTCCCTCCAGCGTAAGAAATCCAATTGCGGTGACAACAAGGATCGGGCCAATGGTCCTTCCAAGCTCGCCCGCGACCATCCAGTACCCCATGCCCCGACCGAGCGACGGCCCGGAGACGCGCCCGGCCATGACTGGTCCGACGGCATGAAGCCCTGCCGAGCTCATGCCTGCTATAAGCAGGAACAATGCCAGCGCCAGGTAGCTCGGTGCGACACCAAGCAGGCTCATCATGCTTCCCGTGATGGCTGGAGCAAGGATCACAAAATAGCGCATGGTGAACTTGTCTGCCATGTGCCCGATGACGGGTTGAAGGAGAGAAGGCGCCTGCAGGAAGAGCGAGAGCGCTCCCGCTTGAGTCAATGTCAGGGAGAATTTTTCTATGAGTACCGGTAGGAGCGGAGCCAGGAAAGCTGTGTAAGTATCATGCACACCATGCCCTGCAGCGATGGTGGCCACTCTGCTGGATTGAAATTCGCCCGAATCATTCATTGCTGCGGTGACGTCGGGCTCTTCAGAGATGGCGAGTGTGGGGGTTGTTTTGGTCAAAGGGTTTCGACTCCCGGAAACTTGAATTTTACTATTAAAGGCGTTTGTATCCCTAACCGAAAAAATATTTAAATGTGCGACTTTCATTTCCTGGATTAATCGATTGGACCTCGTCAAAGGTTCACGGGGCGGATGTGAACGGAACCTCGCTCACCCAATCCACCAGATATTCCAATGTGCGCCGTGGTAAAGATATGGATAATGTCAGCGTTGGTGAGCAGGTGCTGTGTGATTTCGGAAGTCGTAAAACTTGATACATCCTCCGCAAAGACCAGGGGGAGAAGGATCTGATCGGAAAGAAACTGGTCGATAGCGCCATCACGCAGGTTAAACTTTTTAAACTGATCAACGGCTTCATCTGCGACAGTTTCCGCGGATTTGCCTTTGGCGCCAAGTCCAAAGTAGCACACGGTGCCGTGCTCGAATTCCCCCAACAGTACCAGCGTGGAACCAATACCAGGAGATGGGAGTTGAGCGATACTTTGTTCAAGCAATCCGGCATACTCCGAAAGCCGTGTGGATGCTCGTCTTGCTTGCCGCTCCGCCACGTGTTCTGGTAAGTTAGATGTGAGGGAAAGACAGCGGATCCTCTCTAATTCACCCCGCTCCATCAGATTCATGCCCCGAAGCACCTCGGAATGCGTGATTTCCGCATGAAGTTCTCCACCACCCCTGGGGTAGTAGCCCGCCAAACGTAGATCAAGCTCGATGTGCAGACCCATCTTCCGTAGGAAGTGATTCCAATTTGAGAAGAGGTAATCGAAACTCGGGCTCCAGGATACATGTGTACCCCCGTCGATTTGAACGGAAGAAGAGCCACCTGCGAGACTGAGCGGTAGATAGATGCACTGGAAGAGCAAAGATGTTGAGCCAGCCGTTCCAATCTTAAAGTGATACTCCCCAGCGAGCGTCGAGCCAGGGTTGAATACGATCCGTTTTGATCCTAACCTGGCGCCTTCCACCTTCGCTTGAGATATCTCGGCCGCGGCTTTTAACGCAGCAAGATGTTGGGGTCTTAACCCCGGATTCGATCTGCGTGCTCGTATCTTGCGCAGACGAAAGGGTGCCCCGGTGATGAGAGAGAGCGTCAGAGCGGTGCGAAGTATCTGCCCACCCCCCTCTCCCTTAGATCCATCAATCTCAATCAAGGAGTCACCTTCAAATTAGAAAAACTTGCGATCAGGTGCAAAAGATGTCAATTATCCGTCTTCACAGAGATGACCATGATTTCCATCTCATCCAGTTCCAGATCACGACGCCCCCATGCCCCGGCTGTCCCCCCATAAATATGCTCAACTTGCAGTCCAGCGAGCTCATGCATGAGTACAAGTTCTGATGGGATGAAGGACCTCTCCCTCGTGATGATTGCTTTCGGTCCTTCCGGCGTTTCTATCTCCATCGGTCCTGATTCCACCATCGTCAGGGGGTTGAATTTTGCTGTCTTGAGATCGCGGGACGTTGCTAACCGGATCGGGCGGAAACCATTAAGAGCCGTGAGTATGAGCTTGCCCCCTGGCTTAAGTGCGGTCTGGATGACTTCCAAGATTCTAATCTCGTGCTTGTAAGGGTCATCCTCGCTCCCCAATAATCCAAATGCGCCCTCACAAATGCAGATGGCGCCATCAAAAACTGGACCGGCCTCATATTCGATGGCATCCATGCATACCCATTCGACTTGAACATCCTCTTTTTCCGCTAGTTTCTGCGCCTCCTCGAGCATCTCCGCGGAGATGTCCACCCCCGTCATCCGCATACCTCTCTTCGCGAGTTCGATGGAGTGACGACCTGTACCGCATCCTATGTCAAGGATGTGTACCCCTGCCGGAACCATCAATTCTTCCAGGATGAACTCCACCTCCCGAGCCGTGTTTCCGGTGAATGGGTTGTCCATATACTCCGGGGCATGGTGGCGAAAAAAGGTGATCCACTCGTTTTCGGCGTCCGTCATATCACTCTCCGTTGAATTCAACTTGAGTCTGAATACCTCGAACCCATTGAGTTTGCGCCTAGGTATGTTCGGCCTCCGGTCCTTGGGAGGATGTCTTTCGGTTCAGTCGCTCAGGTTGTAAAAGAAATGCACGAGCGTTTCGATGCCCTTCTTGAGCGTTGGAAGATGGACCTTCTCATTCGGTCCATGCAAATTATCATCCGGTGATGCAAATCCTGTGAGCAGGGAATCTACACCCAGCACCTCCTGGATCCATCCGACCGCCGGGATGCCCCCGCCATCAAGGCTGAAGACCGGCTCCATACCCCAGACTGTCTTGAATGCATCTTCAAGTGCGCGAACATAGAAAGATGTGCGGTTCGTAATCGCCGGTCCATAGCCGCTCATGAGGTCGAGTTCCCAGGTCACCGTCTCGGGTGCGTTTGACTCGACAAAATCACGTACCAGTTCAAATACATCTTCCGGATTTTGCTCAGGTACCAGTCGAATGGAGATATACGCGGCCGCTTCGGTGGGAATGACAAACTGCTCACGCTCTGTGTCAAACTTATTTACGTTGATCGCGGGACGCGCTCCGATCCGTTCCTGAACATTGAAATTCTTCTCACCCCATATGGCGGGAGCGCCGCTTCGCTGAATATAAAAGTCGTCATCCACTGGTACTTGGGATAGAACTTCTCGCTCCTCATCATTAATATCCCGGACCATGTCATAGAAACCAGGGATTGCGATCGTCCCATCCTGATCGTGCATTTTCGAGATGAGGTCGCTCAGCGCATGGATGGGATTATGGATCACGCCGCCAAACAGGCCGGTGTGCAGCGGAACCTTCGGACCTCTCACCCGCAGTTTCAAACCCATGTTCCCGCGCAACCCATAGACGATCGTCGGCGTGTCAGGAGCGACCATACCTGCATCCGGGTTCAAACAGAATTCAGCCGCTAATCGTTCGCGGTGATCGGTGAGGAAATCTTTAAGATGGCGAGGCGAGTACTCCTCCTCTCCTTCGATCAGAACCTTGAAATTGACCGGCAACGGCCCCGCACTACGGATGGCTTCCAACGCAGCGAGCGAGGCGATAATCTGACCCTTCATGTCTGTCGCCCCACGACCGTACATATGCTCGCCGCGAACGACGCCTTTGAATGGATCTGAATCCCATGCATCCCCTGTTGCGACGATGGCGACGTCATAGTGACCGTAAATCATGGCCGTCATCGCCTGGGTCCCTGCGCTCAAATTCTCCGCATAGACGACCGAGTTTCCCTTCGTCGGGATCACTTCAACCACCGGAAAGTCCATGTCTTTGAGGCAAGTTGAAAGCCATTCGGCTGCTCGATCGAGCGCCTCAGAATCCCCCGTCTTCCCTGACACCGATGGAATCGAGATTAGATCACTGAGACGATCCATCCAGTGATCAAACTTTCGGTCGACGACCTGGATTGCCTCTGGTAAGTTTGGATGACCCATTTCTTTGTTCCCTTCTACGTAACACGATTTTATCTTCCAACATGAAGATGGAATGAAGATACGCACATTGTCGCGTGAACATCCACGAATCCCAAACAAAAAAGAGCGGGAAAATCCGCTCTCACGTCGGCCTCAAATTTCAATAAACAAGATTAGCAAACGATTTCCATTGATGCGATATCTTCTTGTGGGACTTTAAGAGGCAGGATTACTTCGAACTTGGTCCCTTTACCAAGCCGACTTTCCATCTGGATGCTTCCACCCATCTGTTCGATGAGGTGCTTGGTGATGGCCAATCCCAAACCCGTCCCCTCGTTCTTTCCTTTCTGATAAGATGAGTTAATCTGTTTATAGGCATTGAAGATCGACTCGAACTGATCTTCCGGAATGCCGGGTCCCGTGTCGCTCACTGCGAACCCCCATAGATCATCCCCCACAGGATATATACCTACCTCCACCTTCCCTTCCTCGGTAAACTTCACGGCGTTGCCTGATAGGTTTATCAGTATCTGAGTAAGACGTCCCTCATCACCAATAACGCGAGCAGGCATGGCGGGATCAAGGTGGATTTGATATTCCAAACCTTTTTCTTCCGCCATGACTTCGCTGGAG
>CBDVCG010000075.1:0-7708 GCA_965372425.1 uncultured Anaerolineales bacterium | reverse complement strand
CTCATAGCTCAAGCCCTATGGGCTGGGCTTAAAGGTGCGTAGCGCCCTTCTGCCTTGAGCTCGGAGGTTCAGCTCCGAGGTCCGTTCAAAGACATGTGCGCAAGGGCGGGCACGAAAGCCCGTCTGTACGGGTAGACCATTTAAGCATATGGGCCGGTTAATATTGCGTCCACTATTATGTTAGGTAAACACCGGTATCCTGGATACCTATAGTATCCAGGATACCTTTTCACAATGATGCAGGATGCAACTGGCTTTAGAACTGGGACGTTATCCGCCCTTATCAGGAGATTCTGTCTCCGCCAGCCATGCTTCCGCTGTGTCATAAGCCGACTGAAGAGAAGCCATTATTCTCTCTTCCGCTGAGAGCACATTCTCCGCTCCGATTACCTCGATCGCACCGGTCTTTTCCAGCTGCAAGCGCACAGGTTCGCTGACTTCTGCAAGAAAGAGTCGACCGTCGTTCTTCTTCAGTGCAGCAGCGTAGCGCTCGAACACGCCGATGGCGGTGCTGCCGATCTGCTTTCGCCCTCGCAAGATGACGATCACTGCCGAATGAGTTGCTTCTTCAGGGGAAGGAGCCTCCTCTTCAAAATCCCTCGCCGCAGCGAAGAATAGGCTGCCGTAAGGCAGAAGCATGATCACCCGGTTGCTTTGCAGGACTGCGGGTGCTGGGTGTTCTTCAAAATCTCCATCTCCGGTCGGGATCAACTCGATGATCGTCATCCGCTCGGCGGATTGGAATATAAATAGGAAGATCTGGATGATTACGCCCAGGAAGATCGCTTGCTGCACTGGGAGGAAAAGCGTGGCGATGAGCGTGAAGAGAAACACTGCTGCAGATAAGCTCGTGGTGTTCCAGACTTTACGAATTTCTATGGGTTTGATCGCCTGGAACCCAGCCAGGATCAAGATTGCGGCCAGGCTCGTCATCGGCAGGTTCTCGATCTGAGTGGCGAACAATAACACCCCTACTGCTACAAATAACCCAGTGAAGATGTTCGACCACCGTGATTGAGCACCTGCCCCGACCACCAGCGCAGTCCCGGATACCGAGCCGCCTATGGGAAGACCCCGGAAGAAGCCGGCGACGATGTTCCCGATACCCTGACCTTTGAAATCTCCATCCGGGTTGGGGAAGTCACCGTCTGGATTAGGGTAACCCTGACTCACACCCGTAGCCTGGACAAGCCCGATAATGCCAATCGCGATTGCTGAAAGCACCAGCTCGGGCACGAGTGTGAGGCTTGGGAGCATCGGTACCGGAAGACCTTTTGGAATCTCTCCCACAAGGGCGACCGAATCTAATGACATGAACTTGACCAATGCAGCACCAATGATCAACGCGATGAGCATCGAAAACGATTTCAACGGTGTGCGATCAAATACCAGGATAAGGACGATGGTGAGCGTACCGATCCCCAATGTGGCCAGGTTGATCTGGCTCAGGTTGCTCAGAAGATCGAGGACATCAGCCAGGTAGTTTGCACCCTGAATATCATAGCCGGTGAAATCGGATAATTGCCCGATTATGATTACGATGGCAATCCCGGTGAGGAAGCCTCGCATAACCGAGTTGGAAATAAAGCGCGTAAGCCACCCAAGCTTAAGCACTCCCAGCAGGAGCATGAACAGCCCGACGAGGAGCGTCAGGGTGACTATTGCCTCGACCTGTTCTTCACCAGTGTATTGGGTCAGCTCATCATGAGCGACCAGTGCCATGGCGCTGGCGTTGATCACGGCCATGTAAACCGAGCTGGTGAAGATTGATGCGATCGGCGTGCCGACCATCAGGTTGTAAAGACCGTATATGGGGCTAACACCCGCAAGCGAAGCTGTAGCCATCCCATCCGGAATCGCTGCGACTGCGGCAGTAAGTCCGGCGGTGATGTCTTTGCTGATAGTCTTTCGATCGATGCGGAGACGGTTCATGGGTGTTTACTCCACCATCTTCCAACACATTGACATTCAGAATGGAGAAAGATATCCTAAATATCTTGATTAAATCAGCGCCTTGGCGATCCCAGCAGCAACCTTCGCATTGTTCTTCAACAACGCCAGATTTGCCTGGAGAGTCCCTCCCGTGGTGAGCTCGGACAAACGCGTGAGTAAGAAGGGGGTGAGTTCCTTGCCCGTCACACCCTGGTCTTGTGCCTTCTCCTCTGCTTCCTTTAATGACCGCTCGACTTCACGTGTGGTCAGAGCGGCATCTTCCGGGCAGGGGACGCATAACAGGAGACCGGATTCCAGCCCGAGGCGCCAATGCGTCCGGATGAGATTCGCGGCTTCACCGATGGTATCGACGCGTACGCTCACCGGAAGATCGCTCTCTCTGCTGAAGAACGCGGGGAAAGTGTCGGTTCCAAAACCCATCACGGGGATTCCGGCAGTCTCTAGCCATTCGAGCGTGCGGGGTAGATCGAGTATGGACTTAGCGCCAGCACATACGACGGCGACGGGCGTGCGTGCCAGTTCTGGGAGATCGGCGGAGATATCACCCGATTTGCCTCGATGTACCCCACCAATGCCTCCTGTAGCGAAGACGGACACACCGGCCGCGTGGGCGATATACATCGTCGCAGCGACAGTCGTACCTCCGGAGAGCCCTTTTGAGATGGCTGCTCCGAGATCGCGGCGGCTGACCTTGATGCTGTCTTCAGCCAGGGAGAGGCGCTCAAGTTCAGCTGGAGAAAGTCCCATCCGGATCTTGCCCCGATAGAGCGCAACCGTAGCCGGGACCGCACCAGCATCGCGTATTTCACCTTCCATGTTGCGGGCAAGTTCCAGGTTGATGGGTTTGGGCAGACCATGCGTGATCACCGTCGATTCGAGTGCGACGATGGGCTGACCGTCGAGCAGAGCTTGAGCAACTTCCGGCTGCAGATGGAGCCACTGCGGAACGCCTCGAGTCACCGTGAACACTCCCGTCGAAACCAAGTGAACTCTTCCATGCAGTTACACACCCTCGGATGAAGTGATTCGGTAAGCAAGATAGCCATCATCGCAGTTCCTGATAGAGCATCTCGAGTGAGAGGTCAGGAATAACCGTGCCCGTTGTCCGCAGCGTTCTCGCGGCTGCGGAGGCGCCCAACATCACCGCCTCATCGATAGGGATATCGTTCAAGAGTGCAAAGATGACGGCCGCGCTGAGCGCGTCTCCTGCCCCGGTGGGGTCCACGATCTCGGTCTTTACAGCCGGGACATGACCACTGCTGTTCGCTGTTGCATAGCTCAGTCCAAACTCTGCCATGGTGATAACGGCAACATCCACGCCTTCGCCGACGAGGTGTCTCGCGGCTTCAATCGCCGATTCGCGATCGGCATGCGGTACCGGATGGTCACACAGGGTCTCGGCTTCGGCTTCGTTGAGCGTGATGAGCCAGAGGCGCTCCAGATGATCTCTGAGCGCCGGAGCGAGGCTGACGGATGTGGGATCCGCCGCGATGGGTACACCCGCGCGCCACGCCAAAGAGAAGGCGGTCTTCAGGGTTCCTGTGGGAAGATTCGCATCCACGAAAAGCAATGTGGCATCCTTGAACAACTGCTTCCGCTCACGCAGGTGCTTGGGCTCAATCGCCGCAGTCACTTGCATGGCATCCATTCCTAGGTGAAGCGTGCCATCGTGTCCGAGGATTGCCAGATAGGTGCCTGTCGAGCAATCAGGTATTACCATCGAATGCTCAATGTCCACACCCGCATCCGCAGTTTGCTTGAGGAGCTGCTCGCCTTGCGGGTCATCACCTACGGCTGTGATGAGAGATACTTGCATCCCAAGACGGGCGATATTTTCAGCGACGTTGCGGGCGACGCCTCCGGGGGATATGCGCAGTTCTCCGGGGTTCGAAGTGCCATAGCGCAACTCATCTCGTGAGCGGCATACCATGTCCAGACCAGATGAGCCAACAACGAGGACGTAGCCCTCATTGTTTAGCAGGTCGCTCATACTCAATCCTTCCCAAACGTCTTTGGTCGGGTGAATTGGTCGAGGTGCTGAACTACCTTGGGCAGGTCCTCAGGAGGAGATAGATCATGTTCTTCCTTGAGCCGTTCCTCCATTGCGAGGAGTTGTTTGTGGATTTGTGTCAAGAGGTCGAAGCATCGCTGAGTGGCTGGTCGATCAGTCCCTCTCCATGTGCGTATCCAGCTTTCGAATGATGCGCGGATATGTTCTTTTTCACGAGCGTCTCGTCGTCGTTCGATATAACCTGGAGAGCGATACAGGTGCGCACGCTGCGAATCGCGCCAGGTCGTCAGGATCGTATCACCGGGACTGATGTCACTCCCTCTCGTAGTTTTTTCTGGATCGCGCAGCTCCCACGTTCCCACGCCAACCCAGGCGAGTTCGAGTCCCTTATCTCGTAACCCGCGTTTTAATGCGGGTGTGTGAAAGTGATCCGTGAGCTGTCGTCTGGGGATCTGGAAGGTGCGATCCGATCGACTCGAGGATGGTTCTCGATCTGGGCGTGCTTCGGCTTGGTCCATATGGCGATAGGGCTGCAATGCGAGAAATTCTTCGAGCGTGTGACGGGCGACAAACGAACGAATCTCATTCTGAACGATCTCTGACAGTGCCTGGGCCCAATCTTTCTTCCCTCTTTCACCCACTGCCTGTCCATAAACGAGTTGGCGAATGCTCTCGGATGTATAGGGGTAAGGGTATTCGAGACTTCTTTCCTGCTCCCCGCCAAATACGCGGAACACCATTTGCGCATCTCGAGCGTAGACTTCGATACCGTCGCGCGTGATCGAACGGATCTCATCGACCTTTCCGATGCGATCACGCAGATCTACGACATCTTTGAGACTTTCAAAACCCTGGACAAAGAAGGTCGATCGTCCCGTGGTGCGCCCATGATCCTCCTCCGCATGAATCCCGGTGGATTCAGCGGCTTTCGAACGACCATACACATGAGAGATGCCGTTCGTATCTTCAAATATCGCTGCATAACCCAGGTGAATGCGCACATATCCAGGTCCGCCGATTCGCTTCACCGGGCTGTATGGATCGATCGAGTTGATATTGCTCTGGTCAATTCGCAATCGGGGAAAACCGAGTCCAAATATTGAGCCGATTAAATAATGGTATGCAGTCCAGAAGGATTCGAGTTCGAATAAATCGGCAATATATAAGGATGCGAAGAAGAAGGCGAAGAATAACGCTCCAAGTACGGGAAGCAGGTGCATGATGACTTGTGGATGGAAGAACGTCGCAGCAATACTAATAAACGGAACTAGAAATGCTGGGGTGGACTGGGCCAAGAGATGAGAGATCTCTCCAGGGAAGCCCAGGAAAGCAACAACCAGGATCCAGTACGTCGAAAATGCCACG
Source organism: uncultured Anaerolineales bacterium (assembly GCA_965372425.1). GTDB lineage: Bacteria > Chloroflexota > Anaerolineae > Anaerolineales > E44-bin32 > E44-bin32. The sequence continues at coordinate 2,379 of CBDVCG010000075.1, read as the reverse complement.
ATGAATATGCCCAGTCGGACGTATGCAGCGGTCAGATCTCGACCTAAAAAGGTTCGCTCAACCAAATCGAGCGCGGTCTGAGTCAGCGTCTGCTCACCCTGGTTGGTCGCCATCATATTTCGCCCGATCTCTTCTCATGACAATTGGGATCCAATCTCTGAATATTCTCGGCCATCAGATTCAGGTGATTTTGAAGCTCCTGGTTGTATAAAGCTCTTTCATCCTGCGAACAGAGTGCGGCCGCATCCTTGACAATGAGGGCCAGCGTGTCACGCCGGGAAGGGGATCTTCCACTTTTAAGTGTGCCCATGAGACTACGCGTGATTGCGTGCAGCATGACATCATCTGCGATCGCTTCACCACGTCTCTCCTCACGGTGAACTTCATTGAGTGCATCTGAAAGCTTTTGTTGCACCGCGCCTGCCCAATTTTCCCGCCAACGTAACGTGCGTTCTCTTTGGACATCTTCGGGAAGACGCAGGTTGCTCAAGCGAACGTCGAGCACGCGAATTCCACGTGATTGAAGCATCGCTCCTTCCCGGGACGTGGCGGAAGGCTCGTCATTTGAGAGGTCTTTTTTCGTAATTAGACGCGACATGATGGTCAACTGCAGGGTCTCAAGCGGTGGGGTGCGATCAGGTTTGAACTGAATCAGGTCCTCGAGGTCATGTTCTTTAACACGCTCCCGCCATATATCGGCCGCAAGAAGCATCGGCAAATCTGTCCAGGGGAGATCGTCGACCTCGCCATACATGTGACCGTAGACGGCTTTCTCGACCGATTCCCGGTTGAACTCATAAGGTTGACTCTGGGATTCCCTACCCTCGCGCGGGGTAGTCGCGGGACCGGGATCGAGCATGAAGAAAATGGATAGATCCACAGCGACGGGAATGCCGTCTTTTGTGATCGCCGCGGTCGTCAGAGCCTCACTTTCCAAAGGCGAAGGGCTCTGACCCTGGAGGGATCGAACCTGTACCCTGAGATCGAGCGCTTCTGCACGCCGTTCTCCTGCTTTCGTGAATGTGACTCCAGGACCGATGGCTCGTGTGAAGGCAATATCTGTTCTCAAGACGGCGGCGCTTGAGTGATCGATGAGAAAAACTCCCAGGCCGATGCGCTTGCTCTCCTCATGGGCTTCGATCGATTTGCCCTCACGGATATACGTCACGGGCCCTCGCTCGCTGAGCGCAAATCCCAATAAACGCCGGATGACAGCCATACGCTGGTGGGACCCTGAGACTGGAAGCACGAACTGGGCAGTGATGGCCAGCAGGATGAGGGTAAGAATGAGCATGAAATCCAGATCGACAAGGATTGCCCGCATCAGTGTTCTGCCGCTGCCTGGCATAAAAAATGGGATGTGCACGAAAAGCCAGAGGATCAATATGGCCAGTGTGAGGGTTGTGCGCAGCAACCCTCTTGAATTTGAGGATGCTGATGAGAAGATATTAAATGTATAGACGATACATACGAGAAGGGTGAGTATCCCCAGGGCGAGGATGAAATCAGAAAGGAAGGAGTAGGGTACTGCCTCCGGTCCTGCGGAGGATAGGAGCCAGTAATAAAGGGCTCCAAACAGAATAAACACAGTGGTCGCAACCACAAGTGGACGTCGATAAAGCGGTACGCTCTCCATCGAGTTTGGATTGTATCCCAAAGAGAGAGTCCAGCCAAATAAAGCGCTAATACTATCCTTCTTTCGTGCGCCTAATATACTGATGGCGGATCTCAAAGCTGAAGTTCTGAGATGTTGCATATCCGGGGCTTGATTCGTACTCAACTACGATATACTCTTGTGAGGATGTTGCAAAGATCTATCCAGGGAGAGCGTCCATGGTAACAAGACAATCGGAGCTGTTGCGCGTATTGGGGGATCTTGCGGGTGATCTCCCTGACCCGATCTGGGTGGCGCTCGTGGATGATGATGGGCTCGTTTTGGCCTGTGTCCCTCAGGAACCTCCGATTAACCCCGATCGGATATCGGCAATGGCGGCCGCGGCCGTGATCATGGGTGAGAGGGCGCTGAACGAGGTTGAGGGGGGGGAGCTTCGCTATATTACAATTTCAGGCGCTGACCGCCAGATCATGAACGTGGCTGTGGGGGAAGGACATTGGCTCTCGATCGGTTTTCTCCCACAGGTACGTGCGCAGGCGACGTTTGCGCCGCTCAGCAAAGGCGTGCCACAGGTTGTCAAGATCTTGAACATGCGCATCAGCTCCCAGGACCGGGGTGTCGTAGCCCTCTAAGCCGTAACCCCAACCAAACCCGCAGCAAATATAACTCAGAAGGTTTTTTTAATTCTAATCATCTGTGCGTTGTTTTATTAAGATTCGGCCGAACTTTCTACGATATACTTATAAGGATCGAATCCCTCGGAG
>CBDVCG010000074.1:0-7727 GCA_965372425.1 uncultured Anaerolineales bacterium | reverse complement strand
AACGGACATGAGCTGGGTGTTCATCATGCCGATGCCACCGATGACGATGGCGAGGCCGGCGATGACCCAGGTGAAGCCGTTCAGCGCATCTCCCATGATCTGGCTATCGGCGAATTCCTCCGTCGTCGTCAACGAGAGGTTTGACCATATTCTCTCTACACGGGTCTTGAGGCGATCCTCAAGACTTTGGTCCTTCAATTTGATAAAGAATAAGCTGACTTGCCGAGGCTTGCCCAGAAGTTCCTGAGCTTCGTCCAGTTGAAGTACCGCCCCACCATCTTCGAGAGCATCCCCGGTCTCATAGATGCCGATAATGCGGTATATACTATTCCCCAGCCTGAGCGTCTCACCCGTCGTCTTCCCGAAGGATTCAGATGCAGCCGATCCAAGAATAAGAGGCTTGCCACGCGCTGTCCGCGCCTTTGGCTCATCCAGACCTATGCCATCCACAATTTGAAAACGATCGAGAGCAAAGCTGTCCTCGGTGTAGCCGAATACAAAGAAGTAGGGACTTCCCTCTGTCTGGACGAAACCCTCAAGCATGCCGCTGACTTCCTTAACCTCGGGCATTGAAGCGAGTTTATCCCCGACTTCAACATCCACCGAGCTCAAGCTGAGATCCATCGAATCGGGCTGGCTAATGATGAGATCCGCATTGCTCCCAGTAAGCATGTCAGTGTAACCTGTTGAGAAACCACTCGCTAAAGCGCCCAACGCGACGATGGCAGCAACACCGATGCTGATGCCGAGGACAGCCAGAAGGGTACGTCCTTTTCGCCTCCATAGGTTTTTGAAAATTATTGCGAACATGGCTTTTACACTCTAGATCACATCAGGGCTCAAACGAACTCCAGAACACACGCTTTTCAAGGTCTCCATTTCAGATTTCGTCCTCAGAGAAGCCATTATAATACAAATATAGGCTAAGCTTTATATGTATTTTGGCTGTCCTAAATCAGCGTGCACCGTTCACATTATAATGTGAATATCTGGGAAAACATGGTTTTTGGGTGGAACGTCGGGTGGTATTCAGGCAAATGTCTGATTCAATTCAGGCCCATGGCAGCTATCTAAATTATCTGGATTTGGGAACGCAGGAATCACTCAAACGTGAGAATAGCCTGCTTGAGCTCCTCAAGCTGTTGATTCGTGAGAACAGAGGGAATCTGGGGGAATAAGTCAAGTTCTTCTTTGTACACATGCCCTTCGAGAAACTCACCGAAAACTTCGAGCCTCTCGGAAAGTCCCTCAACATCGAGGAATGATTCGAGCATATCGTGCATCAACTTGTGTTCAGAGAAGATCTCTTCGGCAAGACGATCAATCTCGTCCCCCTTCCCCCGAATCGCCGGTAGTAGGATCTCTTCTTCTATGGCAAAGTGCCGCTTCAGCAAGGTTTCGAAATACCCACGCACAAACTTCACCTTGTCCCATGGCGATGTGGGCACACCCTGGGGTTGAGTGCGCCTGGGTTTGCAAACTCGGGCTAGGAATAAGACCTGCTGATGATCGCTGAGGAGCGGTCTCAAACTCTCATGCATTTCGCAGATACTCCAACATCATGATAAATAAGCATATCTCAAGAGCTCCTGGTTGAAAAGATAAGAAACATCATCCAATGTACCTGTGAATGAGCGATTCAAATGGTGATATTGAAGTACTCATTCACTGCTGATAGATTGATCGTGCACAGCAAAATCCAACCCGCACATCGGGAAAAACGCTGTGGGATGAATTTCTAAAGTACGTTGTCGCCTGGTCCACGCTTGAATCCCAAGAGCCCCCTCTCAAACCATTCTCCAGAATTTCAGATGGGCCACGTGGATTGACCCGCGGACCATATTTATAGTACACAGGGTCGTAATAATCCGCAATCCACTCGGCGGCATTCCCGGACATATCCAGCACGTCATAGGGACTGCGACCGTGGGGGTAACTGCCGACAGGAACCGCATGGTTTTGGCCATTCTCAAGTGTGTTCGCGTTTCGAGTGTGCCAATCATCACCCCAAGGGTAAATACGACCATCCGGACCACGAGCGGCTTTCTCCCATTCCGCCTCTGTGGGAAGCCTCTTCCCCATCCACCGGCAGAAGCTATCGGCGACCTTCCAGGTCACACCTGACACAGGGTCATTCGGATTGGATGCGAAAACGTCGTTGGTCAGCGTTGGATCCACATCCCGCTGCTCATCCAGGAATCGACGAAACGATCCAACCGTGACCTCAGTTAGGTCGATCTCAAATGAGTCAAGATAGATATACCTGAGTGGTCGATTTGATGGCCTTCCGCCATCCGAACCCATCCAGAACCATCCCGCTGGGATCACGACCATATTCGCGAGACTTGGCATCTCTCGGGCTTGGAGCGGAGAACACGCCCCATAAATTGTCGAAAATAAAACAACGATTGGAAGTATGTGCTTCGAGCGCATCTTGGTCAGCATTCTCCCGGGGGGTTCCTATAGGAGATTCTGTCGGAATCCATGAAACGGCGTCATCCATATTCAATTGTAGCCGGCGTACTACCTCGTACAGATTGCAGAACACAAGGACTTTAGCGATGTTTGCTTTTACGTAACCGAACCTGACAACGCAACTTTGATAAGCACCTTCTCGCTGGCAGCTCGCTTGAGATCTGACCCCCGAAAGGAGCCATCTTCTTCTTTATTCACGCCGTAGAATTTGGCCATATTCGGTTGCCGAAGAAGGAGGGCATCAAGATATGCGCCGACAACATCGTCGTCCTCGACTGCCACTGCCCGGGCCGAATAACGCTCTCCCTTAATGCGCAAGCTAATCTCAGATCCCCCTCGAAGATTTTTCCACCAGGTGCGATCCCTCGCGCTCGTAATCATCACTTCATTTCCGTCTTGCTCATAGTTCACCGGGATCGAATAAATTCTTCCACTCTTCCTTCCGGTGACATTTATAACCGCAGTGCTCGCGCTCATCAAAGGGTGCAAGGGGGAATTCAAAATCCCCTTCACGAAGAAATTACCCATCTTCATAAAGGCACTCTCCACGGTGTCCCTCCACTGATCGTACTGGCTTTATCATGAAATCAGATCGTTGGGTCCAACATATCAGGCCCTTTTGCTGGCAAACCAAATCAAAGAAAACTTAATTCCAATATCTCCTGTGATATCTGGTCGAAGCAACCCAAAAATACTGTGTTCGAGAACCCAGACGCTGTTCGTGCCATCGTGAGGCACCTCCTGCAGGACGCGCACACAGGATAACTGAGACTTATTAATCTTATAGCTTATTCGCCGATGATTTTAACGAGCACCCTTTTCCGGCGACGACCGTCGAATTCCCCATAGAATATCTGCTCCCAGGGACCAAAATCCAATGCACCATCCGTAATCGCTGCGACGATTGAACGACCCATGATCTGTCTCTTTAAATGCGCATCGGCATTGTCCTCACCGGTGCGATTGTGCAAATATTGGTCGGTCGGTTCATGGGGTGCAAGCCCTTCAAGCCAGACGTCATAGTCCTGATGCAGCCCCGATTCGTTGTCGTTAATAAAAACCGAAGCGGTAATATGCATGGCATTCACAAGAACAAGGCCCTCCCTGATCTCGCTCTCGGCGATGGCGGCTTCGACTTCAGGCGTGATATTAATAAACGCCCGTCTTCCTGGAATATCGAACCATAATTCTTTCCTATAGCTGTTCATCACATAACCTCAATTCCTAAAGACCCCAACGGGGCGCATAATCAGGCCCCCTCCTTTTTTTTCAATCTGACCTCCGTTTCTGCTTTTTTTTGACTGTGGGAGAGCAAGGATCAAGAACCATGCTGGTCACAAGCCCCCGCTCGCGACAAAGATCGTTGCAGTCAAAATAAACCAATGGATGAGGAACGGATAATAAAATGAACCCGTCCGCCAGGCAATATAGCCAAACGCGGTACCGCCAAGAATCGTACTCATGGTTTCCAGCTCCGGCTTCCCGAGATGCGCAAGTGCAAAGGGTACAGCTTGAAGTACGATGGCATACGGACCGATGACCGTATAGAGCGAAAACAGCAAGAATCCGCGAAACAAAAATTCCCACCCGAACAATTCCAGGGCAGTATAAATTGGCATCGGAATGGTTAGGTTTACGAGCGGCGCGTAGTATTCTTGGAAGACTTCTGTCCGGGCGACGAAAAAAATCACGACAGCCGCGCCCAGGATTCCTATCGCCGTGATGACCAATCCGGCCCGCCAATCACCAATTTTGAAGCCATACTTCGCAGGAGATTCCCGGTAGAACAAGATGATGATGAGGAGCGGGATGACGAGGTAGAGGAAGAGTCGATCAAGGACATGGTAAGGGAATAGCCGATGATAATAATCGATCGTGAGCAGCAAAGTGGATACGATTATCGTCGTGACCACCTTCCAGTCCATGCGCAGCTCTCTTAATCGCATCAATTAACTCCTTCAGACTTTGCCTTAATAAGACAGCCTGAGTCGGTGACCATCGGGACCAAAGACGGCGCTGATCGTGTCCCAATCTAAATACAACTCTGTTGCCCAGTTCAGGATGAGTAAGCTTACGAGCAGGATAGCAAGTGCAAATCGCCACCGGGGGGATCCTCCCCATGGTCGCTGTGTGAACGCATACGCCGTCAAGATCGAGAATATCGGGAACAGGGGCACATGGAATCTAGCATCTCCCAGGATCAATGAATGGGCAAGTATATAGTAAAGGAGGAAGATGATGAGCAGACTCGTTCTGCGATCAAACGGACCGAATGCTAATCCAATTGCAGCGCCAATTCCAATCATCACGAAGGGAATCACTGCCAGAAAAAAAACGGCGCCCAGAACGGGCGTGGGTAATGCGCCCAGGATTCCATTGGAGTAAAAATACATCAAATCGCGTTTATCCAATCCGAACTGATAACCAATCTTTCGAACCATCAAATAGGGTACTCGCCATGGGTCGTCTCTAACGAACTCCTTAAAAGCATCCATCCCCAATTGGTTCCTTTCTGCATCATCCAGGATGGGGAGCAAATCAAGCGAAATTCCGAATTGGAATTTCCCGGTGGATTCAGGGTGATAGCCCATGTACAAGTTGTAGCCGAGAGATGATTCCAGCCAGGTGGGCTGGTCATGCAGGAGTGAATTTCGCACCATCCACGGGATCGTGATGAGAAAAAAACCAAAAACAAGAAACAATGAATTGCGCAGGCGATTGCGCTTATCCCACCCCCACCACAATCCCCACAGGAGTATCAGGGGCAAGAAACCTGTAACCACAGATCGGGTGAGCGCCGTCAATCCAAGTGCGAACCCGGTGATGAAAAAACCGAATTTCGAATCACGATCCATATACGCAAGACAAAGTATGAGCGAAATGGTCAAGAGCAGGATGAACAAATTTTCGCTCGCAAGGGCGATAGGGTAAACAATGAGAAGAGGAATTATCGCGATGATGATCGCGCTGAGTTGGGCTCCCCTTTTTTTAATACCCACCTTGATTGCTAACAACCAGGTGAGCGGCGCCAGAAGTGCAGTGAGGAACGCTTGAATAATCCTGGCTCCAAACAACCGGGCCTCACCTACGCCAACCATTCGGTAAGCCGCCGCAAGAAATACCGGATATCCAGGTCCCCTGAAGCTGGTTTGGATCCCGCGTGGATCATATTCCTCTGGCATCTCCATGGGGAGAAACCGTTGGATTAGCTTGAGATCTTCCTCTCCATACCATCGATACCCGTCACCGGCGGCGATCGAGCGGGCGAGCATATCGTATTGAAACATGTCGTCCAATCCGATAGGCAATTCACGCGTCAACAGAATGAGCGCCAACCTCGGAATTAATGCGAGTGCAAATACCAGGATAAGAAATCGACGATTTGAACTTATAGCTGCTGCCATTAATCCTCACTTGACGAACTCATACTTCCATGCGCTTCTAGATAATAAATTTCTCCCCCCGATCGCGAAAACCTTAGCCAGGGCTCTGTAAAGTGTCATCCGCCCCTTAATTCAACCAACCTTTCTCAGCCGCATCGTCAATTAGATTTTCCGCATACTTCCAGAGGGAATTCGAACCATCCACGATCGGGCCGTTCCGTTCCAAAACCTGGCTTTTGTTAATCTCATTTTCTTTCCAGCCCTTGCCCTGAGTGTGATAACTCTGCAGCAGGGGCATGAGGCGATCCATCGCCGCTGCAAAACGTGATTCCGGGCTATCTCCAGATTCAAATTCATCCCAGAGATCTCGCACCATCTCAGCTTGATCATCGGGCAGCATGTTAAACAATCGATCCGCGGCCTTTTCTTCCCTCAGTGTTTGGTCCACGACATCATCATAGCAGTAGGTATCTCCCGCCTCGATTTCGACAATGTCATGGACGAGGAGCATCCGGATCGTTCGCTCCAGATCGATGCTCGCATTTGAATATTCCGCGAGCAGCATCACCATCAAGGCAATGTGCCAACTGTGTTCAGCCGAGTTCTCGTTGCGATCTCCCGAGATTAGGTAAGATCTCCGTTGGATATTCTTAAGTTGATCCAATGTGATGATGAATGCGATCTGTTGTTCGAGCCGTTGATCCATACGTCTAACCTCCCGATGAGTGTACCGTGTACCACCCAATAGACGAAGTGAAGCATATAAAGGAATGATTTAGATCTCAGGGCACTCTATAGCTAACACCAAAATAGTCCAAACGTCGCAAGTGGGGATCAAGACGGTCCATAAAGGAGCCAAAATCCTTCCGGTCCATGGGTGACCACAGCGCTTCCGAAAGTGCTGTCATGCGGGGGAAGGCCATGTATTCGACATGCTCCATCGTTGGCATATACTCCGTCCAGAGTTGCCCCTGCGCCCCAAGAAAGTGATCGACGATCTCATCGGTCATCCCCGCAGGAATGGGTTCAAACTCATAAGCCTTCTCGAGCGTGATGGTGCCGCCAATTGCGAGAGGCTCCTCGTCAGTATCCTCGGATTGGTATGAATCAAAGTAGGTCCAAAGCCGAGGGGCCATGACGACATCGTTCCCCGCACCAGCAGCCATCACGCCGCCGTCTACTCCACGCCAGGTCATGACGATCGTGTCGTCCGAGACGCCGCCTGCGACGATCTCATCCCACCCGATAACGCGGCGACCTTTTCTTTCGATGTACTCCGTCATCTTTGCAAGGAAATATGGTTGAATATCACGCACGCTTTTTAGTCCGAGATGCGCCATCCGCGACTTTGTATCTGAGCTCAAAGCCCAGAGTTCTGAGTCGACTTCATCCCCACCCAGGTGGATGGCTGGACCGGGGAACAACGCCAACACTTCATCGATGACATTCTGCACGAAGACAAATGAATCTTCCTCGATGTTAAGGAGATGTCGGCTCACACCCCAACGGTTCCAGACATCCACACGACCCCTAGTAATTCCAAGTTCCGGATAATCTGCGATCATCGCCTGGGTATGACCGGGCATGTCGATCTCGGGCACGATGGTCACGTTACGTATTTGTGCATACCTCACGAATGCCTCTAGTTGAGATTGTGTGTAATACCCACCATGACGCAGATTGTCGAAAGCATGCGGCCTGTCACGGAGGTGACCTATCAACGTCTCGTTCCGCCACGCCCCAATGCTCGTCAGCCGTGGATATTGTCCGATCTCCACACGCCAACCTTGATCATCTGTCAGATGTAGGTGAAAGATGTTCATCTTATGGAATGCGAGGAAGTCGACAAATTTATGGAGGAACTCGATC
>CBDVCG010000073.1:0-7736 GCA_965372425.1 uncultured Anaerolineales bacterium | reverse complement strand
AGCTTGTGCAGGAAGGACATTCAGAGCTTTCAAATGTGCGTCGTACTGGCGGATATATTTTCCCGCCAGCTCCAAAGGATCCTCACCTAACTCATTGGCCCTGATGATGACTTTATCATCGACGTCCGTGTAATTCATCACGTGCCTGACTTTATAGCCGCGATATTCGAGGTAGCGACGAATGACATCAAAAATGATCGACGACATGGCATGCCCAACATGAGCGTTGTCATAGACAGTTGGTCCGCAGACGTACATCTTCACCGTATCAGCTTCAAGCGGTTCAAATGGTTCCTTAGACCTCGTCATCGTGTTGTAAATCATTACTGTCATCGGGGCTTAGTCCGCGGTTTGTTCGCGCTCAGAATTCGTGTCTGGTCGAGCGAAGATCATTCGACCCGCGGCGGTCTGGAGCACTTTTGTAACGGTCACATTCAAGACCGAATCGAGATGATTTTTTCCGTCTTCTACGACTACCATCGTGCCATCATCGAGATAGCCCACACCCTGTTTATATTCCTTGCCTTCCTGGATTACATGGACCTCGATCGTTTCGCCCGGGAGTAATACTGCCTTGACGGCGTTTGCCAATTCGTTGATGTTCAAGACCTCAACGCCCTGAAGTTCCGCCACACGATTCAGGTTGTAGTCATTCGTGAGAATTCTTCCATGCAGCTGCTTGGCAAGTATCACCAGTTTGTCATCAACTTCCTTCACGCCCTCCACATCAAGGTCGGTAATTCTAAATGAAATAGACGAGTCTTTTTGGAGACGATTGAGAATATCCAAACCACGCCTGCCGCGTTGTCTTCTCAGTCCATCAGACGAATCGGCGATGTGTTGTAATTCGTTCAACACGAATGAAGGAACCAACATCGATCCGCTTATAAATCCAGTGCGGGCGATGTCTGCCACTCTCCCGTCGATAATTACACTGGTATCGAGCAGCACGCTCCGATCCCCACCCTGGTCCTCCGACAGTTCCCTGCTACCCCCAGAAAATCTAGCTCCGAATAGATTACTGATGTCATTTTGACGCATGACGAAAATGGTCAGGCCAAAATAACCAAACAGGAGCGCGGCTGCGAAGGGAAGAAGTTGACTGAATGGCTCTGGAAGCAGGGAAAGCGGCAGCGCCACGAGCACGGATATAAGCAAGCCCACTATTAACCCCACTGACCCAGCGATCATCGTCCGGGCAGAAAGTTGGGCGATTTGTGATCGAATTCTTCTAATCGGGCGGGTAGTAAAAAATGGCGTGACGATCAAGCCCATCAGCGCTCCGACGAATGCAAACACCAAAGCCCATAAGAGTGGTTGATCGCCCAGTGATTCTCCTAATAACGAACCGATGTAGTAGCCCCCAGCAAACAGGACGATCATTCCTACGATCCGAACAATAAATTCCACACTCATATTGCGTTCCTCTTTAAAAAAACAAGATGACCACCCGGTTCCGGTGCTCACCTTCAAATAATTGAGACCCACTTCCCCATAGGTGTCCGATTCTTGTGTTTTCTTTTCGTACCAAAAGTCAGACCATGGGATATTCAGATGTGGATGAATGAAGATAATAATGAAACCGGGCATGCGGGTATAAAAAATAAAATGATTGGCCGCAGCATGGTCATCTTATCACGGCGGTCCTTATCGGTCAACGATGCGAAACGCCTCATGACAGAAATGAGGGAAAAGGGTTTGAGAAGCGAGAAATCAGAAAGGGCAGTGCGAACCCGCCCAGCATTCTTACTCCCTGATCCCCCATCTTCGGCCGGTCCGGTCGACGTTGAACTTCGCCTGGCACCATCCAATTAAAAATGACTCCTCTGATAAGAGCGCCCTTCATGTAAGCTCTACGGAAACATTGGTGTAGAATTCATGCCTTGGAGGACAATTTATGCACATTTTAGTCACAAATGACGACGGCATCACACACCCCGGTCTGCTCGCGCTCGCCCAGGCGCTTACCAAACTTGGCCAAGTGACCATATTCGCTCCGGATCGGAATTGGTCTGCATCCGGGCATGTTAAGACGCTTCACAAACCGCTGCGCGTCTGGGAAACAAACCTGGAAGACGGAACACCCGCGCTCACCACAGACGGCGCCCCATCGGATTGCGTTGCATTGGCTTTGCTAGGTCTGATCCAAGACCCAATCGACATCGTGGTTTCAGGAATCAATCCTTTCGCAAACGTTGGCCACGATGTCACCTACAGTGGGACTGTGACGTCCGCGATGGAAGCCGCCATATTTGGCTTGCCCGGGATTGCCACTTCCATCGATTCCGATCGTGAACATGGAGGGGATATCGCTTTTGATGCTGCAGCGGAAGTCACAAGCGATCTTGTCCATATGATCACAGACCATCATTTCCCGAGTGGAGTTTTCCTGAATATAAACATCCCGAATAAGCTGCGGACTGCGATCAATGGCGTAAGAATCACCCGACAGGGAACGCGCATATACCGGGACGAACTCGTCGAACGGGAAGATCCAAGAGGACGAAAATATTATTGGATCGGTGGAGATGCGCCTACCGGAGTTCCGGAGCCGGGGACAGACATCGGCGCCCTATCTGAAGGATATGTGTCCATTACTCCGCTTGGACTAGACCTTACCGCTAAAGACATGGTCCAGATTCTAGAAGCCTGGAACTTACAGATCTGAGGGCATGGACTTCATTCGAACATTCGTGATTCAGCAAGTCTAATCCCAGATGTCGAACTTTCTCACCAAGCATCTTGCCTTTCGAGAGTGGCAAACCAATCAACCGTCCGATGAAGCGTTTCACCCATGGGTGAGGGTAACCTTAAAGAATTTTCCCGATTTGAGTAATTTGATCAACTTCTGGTGCTGTTCCCTGCACAATTGTTTCCCAATGATCGTTGAGTATCTTTCACTTGGCGCCCCGAAGAACGGCAAAATATAAGGACTATTCAAATTACGAACCATGACTTCCTTCACTATGGAAGCACACCTGACATATCTATAATTTATGGAAGTCTTCACCCTACGAGGTCCATGTAGGAAATCTCGTGGAGTCCAAGTGCCGTGGTCATGAGGATGTTCCGTCGATGGTTCAACGACGGACCTTAGTGAGGTAGAGCGTGCACCGAATCACCCTATGCACATGGGAGGGTCATCCTAATGAGTGAACCTGATAACAAGCCAGGCGGAGGATCTAACCACAGTCATCCAAGTGGTGACGAACGTTACAACACAGTCGAACGGACCATGAAGCGCTTTAAGTATGAGAAGGATGCGCTCCTTGAAGTTCTCCATATCGCACAGGAGACGTTTGGGTACCTCTCGGATGACTTACTAATCTACATTTCAAACCACTTGAACGTACCCATGAGCCAGGTTTACAGTGTGGCAACTTTCTACCACTTGTTCACTTTCGAGCCGCTCGGTGAACATAACTGCATCATCTGTACCGGAACAGCTTGCTACGTCAAGGGTGCAATGGATCTGGTAAATTCCCTCTCCCATCAATTTGATTTAGAAGTTGGGAGCACAACGGCGGATGGGTTGTTCAGTTTAGCAACTGCACGTTGCTTAGGAAGTTGTGGCATCGCACCAGTCGTCGTTCTGGATGGCAAGGTACACGGAAAGGAAACCCCGAAATTACTTACAGCGACCGTGAAGCGGATACTCGAGGAGCATTCTAAGGAACTTACGGAAGTGGGGGTGGGTTAGATGGAAGAAAAGCTCAAGGCACTTGGCGAAAAAGAACTTGCCCGACAGGCCGAAATTGAATGTCGAATATTTTGTTGCACCAGCACAGCTTGCCTCGCTACAGGCTCAGGCGAGACATTACAAGTGCTCGAGCAAGGGCTAAGAGTTCAGTATTACACAAAAGAAAATGTTGTTGAAATAGTGCAAATCGGCTGTATGGGATTATGCAGTCGAGGTCCCCTCGTGCGTGTGGAGACAAAAGACCAATCTGATGCCGTATACGGTCACATTGACAGCGAATTGGCACTACAGATACTCGCAAAACATCTCCCCAGCAATAGTCACATGACCGAGCTCGAACCAAAGCCGGATGACAAAGATATAGAACAACTCAGAAACAAAATCAAGGCTGCACGAAGAAAGAGGGGACTCGTACATCGAATTATTAATCCCGATCTTCCTTTCTTCAGCAAGCAGACTCGTATTGTGCTCAGTGAGACCGGGCAGCTCGACCCAGAGAGCCTCCCTGACTACCTCGCCCACAACGGATACGCAGCGCTTTACAAAGTCCTCCAGACCATGGAACCCGAACAGGTTTGTGACGAGATCCTTCAGAGTGGCTTGAGGGGACGTGGTGGTGCGGGCTTTCCAACAGGTCAAAAATGGAATTTCGCCCGAGAGTCCAAGACGGATAGCAAGTACGTCATCGTTAACTGTGATGAGGGTGATCCTGGCGCATACATGGATCGAACAATCATGGAGTTCAATCCACACAGCGTTCTCGAGGGCATGATGATTGCGGGTTATGCCATAGGAGCTTCGTCGGGATTTCTGTACATTCGCGGCGAATATCCAATTGCCATCGATCGCATCAGGAAGGCTATCCGTGATGCGCGAAGGAAAGGGATCATCGGGAAGTCGGTCATGGGCACAGACTTCGCCTTCAATTCAGAAATCAGAATAGGCGCAGGTGCGTTTGTTTGCGGTGAGGAAACTGCTCTCATTCAATCTATCGAAGGAATGCGCGGGATGCCTCGTATGCGCCCGCCGTATCCATCCACATCAGGTTTGTGGGGAAAGCCAACAGTGATTAACAATGTCGAAACTTTGGCCAATGTCCCCTCAATTATTCAGAATGGGGCAGGATGGTATGCCAGTATCGGCACGGAAGAAAGTAAGGGAACTAAGGTCTTTGCCCTTACTGGTCAGCTAACGAATACTGGTTTGATAGAAGTTCCTATGGGCATCACATTACGAGAAATCGTGTATGAAATTGGCGGGGGTATCCCGGGGAAGGCGGATTTTAAAGCAGCCCAGACCGGGGGGCCCAGTGGTGGCTGTATCCCTGCAGAACATCTTGACACACCCGTTGACTATGAAAACTTGCAGGCGCTCGGTTCCATCATGGGATCTGGAGGGCTGGTTATTATTGATGACACAACAAGTATGCCGGAGTTCGCTCGCTTTTTCATGGATTTTTGTGTCGATGAAAGCTGTGGGAAATGTGTTCCATGTCGTGTCGGCACTGTACAAATCCTCGCTCTGCTAGACAAGCTGATCGCCGGGGACGGAGAAAGGGAAGACATCGATAGGTTGGAAAGATTATGCCACCTGGTGAAAAATACCAGTCTTTGCGGCCTTGGCCAAAGCGCACCCAATCCGGTGCTGAGTACATTGCGTTTCTTCCGAGACGAATATGAAGACCTGGTACCCAGAGAGATCGCTTCTGAAGGTCCAGGTGGGTGACATGGAGGTCGGCATGATAACACTCACCATCGATGGGAAAACGGTCCGGGTTCCTTCCGGCACCTCGCTGCTCGATGCAGCGCTCTCCCACGAGATCGATATACCACATCTCTGTTTCCATCCTGAACTTAGTGTGTCGGGGGGGTGCCGGATGTGCGTAGTTGAGGTCGAAGGCATGGAACAACCTACCGTGAGCTGTGGGCTCGAGAGTCAAGAAGGTATGGTAGCGAACACCAAGAGCGAGCGGCTCACAGAAATACGCAAGGACATCATCGATTTGTTTGTCTCAGATCACCCGCTCGACTGTGTGACCTGCGATAAGGCCGGTGCGTGTCTGCTCCAGAAGTATGCGTACGAATACGGCGTAACAGAGACTAGCTTCATCGAGATTATCTCGCGTTCTCTCCTGCAAGACGACAATCCATTCTTCCTTCGTGACCACAAGTACTGCATCCTCTGCGGACGATGTGTCCGTGTCTGTGATGAGATCGTTGGTGTCCATGCGATCGACTTTGCAAAACGCGGATTTGAAACGAACATAGCTACGCCCTTCGATGGCCCTATGATCGATTCCTCATGTGTGTTTTGTGGAAATTGTGTCCAGGTCTGTCCAACAGCAGCTTTGATGCCTGTTTCACGGATCAATCGCGGTCGTGAATGGGAGCTGGAACGTATCAGTACCGTCTGCGGCTATTGTGGTGTAGGCTGTCAGATCGAATATGCACTAAAGGATGGTGAGATCCTCTACGCCCGGTCAGCAGGCGCTCCCTCCGTAAATGGCGACTTCCTTTGTACAAAGGGCAGGTATGGTTGGGATTTCGTCCGCCATGAGGATCGACTCACCCAGCCCTTAATAAGGCGCGATCTTGCCCATGAACTCGGTATTACCGATGAACCCTGGGAAGCGCCCACAACGTCTCCTCTTGCCGTCCGACGCCCTAAAGTTGAGGACTACTTTGTGCCTGTGCCATGGGAAACCGCCATCGACATCGTGTGTACTCGTTTCGCCGAGGTCGTAGAGAAACATGGACCTGATGCGATCATGGGTCTGGCATCCGCTCGATGTACGAATGAGGAAAACTACCTCTTCCAAAAATTCTTCAGAGCCGGAATAGGAACAAACAACGTCGACCACTGTGCCAGGCTTTGACACAGCAGCACGGTAGCGGGCCTCGTGCAGGCCTTCGGCAGCGGAGCAATGACCAACTCCATAAGTGAAATCCGGGATGCAGATTGCATCTTTATCACCGGATCAAATACAGCAGAATCTCATCCCGTCATAAGCTACGAAGTCGTCAGGGCAGCCAGAAAAGGTGCGCATGTGATTGTTATCGATCCTCGACGTGTGCCGCTCGTCGAGCATGCGACCCTTTTCCTGCAACCGCAACCTGGTACGGATATCCATATCTACCTCGCCATGATGCACACCATCATTCAGGAGGGTTGGCTCGATCAGCTATTCATCGAGGAGCGCACAGAAGGGTTTAGCGCGTTGGCCGACTCGCTCGCCAATTACACACCTGAACGAGCTGCTCTCGCTACAGGTGTTCCTGCCGAGAAGATTATCGAGGCAGCGCGCATGTATGCGCTCGGTGAACGGGAACACAGCGAATCCATCTTCGCGGGTCAAAAGGGTCACAGCACAATCCTCTATGCCATGGGGATCACCCAGCACAGCCATGGAACCGACAACGTGCTTGCTCTGGCAAATCTAAGCTTGCTCTGCGGCCAAATCGGAAAACCCTCCACCGGTGTAAACCCTCTCCGCGGTCAAGCCAACGTCCAGGGCGCCTGCGATGTGGGGTGCCTGGTAAACGTCCTCCCCGGATACCAACGCGTCACCGATGCCTCCGCACGTCAGAAGATTGCGGAGGTTTGGGAAGTAGACAAGCTACCCGCCGAGGTTGGTCTCACGATCGTGGAAGCAACGCATGCAGCGACCGCCGGGGACGTACGCGCCATTTACGTCATGGGCGAAAATCCGATGATGTCTGACCCCAACACGACCCACGTAGAAGAAGCTTTTCGAAATTTAGATTTTATGGTTGTCCAGGACATCTTCCCCAGCGAAACAGCACTGCTCGCCCATGTTGTTCTCCCCGCCGCGTCATCCCTGGAGAAGGATGGAAGCTTTACCAATAGCGAGCGCCGAGTTCAGTTGCTCCACCCTGTGCTGGCACCTCCCGGGGAAGCCCTCCCCGACTGGCGCATCATCAGCGAAATCGCGAAAAGATTTGATGAAAAAATGGGGGTGGATAGAAGACCAAATTACTGGGAGTACGATTCTACAGAAACCCTTTTCAATGAATTG
>CBDVCG010000072.1:0-7745 GCA_965372425.1 uncultured Anaerolineales bacterium | reverse complement strand
ATCTGGATCCAACGTGTGGGATCGCGAATCGGAATGACGGTCGCAGCATCATCCCGATCCTTCACCTCGATGCCCACCGGGCGGTCCCAACCAAATGCCACAGGAATCAGATCGGAACGCAGTACGCTGGCCCGGGAAATTGGCGTCGAACGGTATGGACCAGACCGAATCTCCAGACCGGCAGATGTTTCATTCTCCAGCCACAGTCTCCTCATTTTTCCCATCCTCGTCTGAAGTCTCCGATCTAGATAAACCTTCCGTTGCCTTTTCAAGCTCAGTATTAACTGAGCGTAATATTGAGACAAGCTCTCGTTCGAATTTGTCTCGCAGTTCCCCCGTTCGGATTCGGTCTGCAACTCCGTCGATCTCGTCCCGCACCTGTTTCCCGGTTTCGCTCTCCCGAATATCGGCCCCTGCCCGGGAAATGGCCTCTCCAACCTCGGAAAGACCCGCTTCAATGTGCGAGCTTATGCGCAATCTCTCCTCACTCTCCCAGACGCCCGTAAAAGCATCTTTGATATTCTTGCCAAGCGCATTAAATTCCTCACGCAGGGATTCTTCAACCCTTTCTTCTTCAGTCATGTTCATACTCCTTTTTTTTTGTGTTCGTAAACCTTTAGCCTATGGGCAACGTTCTTCCTCGAGTATACTCCATCGGCTGCATCGGGTAAAAAAAACTCATCCAGGAGCCCAATCCTCGTCAACCCTGGATGATGAAGAACTCACGAGGTTGGGGTGTGATGTGCTCACCGATTGTTCAACAATAGTGACCCGTCGTATTTGCACCATAGGTTCCTGCATCATGCATAAGCATTGGTACAATGCTATAAACCATTCCCATATTTTATCTCTCGCAGCGGGTCTTTGTTCATGTCGTCGATCTCAAATTGGTTGTTAGACCGCCCTTATATCCTCGAACGAGCTTACCTCTACACAGAATGGATTCTTAAGAAACTGGAGCCCATGATGCGTCGGATCGGGTTCCGGATTTTCGAGCCGATCTTTCAGATCGGTGAGATCATCACGAAAGGTCCAGTATTCGATTGCAGGATGTGCGGGGTATGCAACTTGCGAGGCACAGGGATGACTTGCCCGATGGTATGCCCGAAGAACCTGCGTAACGGTCCATGCGGCGGCGTGCGTGAAGATGGTAACTGCGAGGTCCTCCCAGAAATGAGGTGTACCTGGGTGAGCGCCTGGGAACGGGCGGAAAGTATGATCTGGTACGGAGATCGCATTCATATCATTCAACCACCCCTCGATCGGCGGCTAAAGGGCTCATCGGCATGGCTAAATTATCTCGAGGACCAGGAATGCTGTGCGCCCCCTGGTTGGCCGGACATCAGCATCCCGAGTCCAAACGACCTGCTTAGCGGCCGGTTCACGGGGAATTAGTGCAAGCAAATGAATGAGATTCCAGATGTGGACGTGGTGCGTGCTGGAAGCAGGTTAGAGCGTGTGCTCCGAAGCGGACGCTTCGCGGTCACCGCCGAACTTGCCCCAGCCGATACGAGCGAAGCCAGCGCGATCTATGATCGTGCGCTCGTGCTTGCGGAAGTAGCGGATGCCATCAATGTGACCGATGCCAGCGGCGCACATGTCCATATGAGCAGCCTCGGTGCAAGCGCATTACTCACGAGGGCGGGTTACGAACCCGTTCTTCAAATCAACTGCCGGGACCGTAATCGGATCGCGATCCAAGGAGATCTCCTCGGTGCAGCGGCTCTAGGAATACGAAACGTGCTTTGTCTGACTGGTGACGGCGTTCAAGTGGGTGATCAACCTGATGCAATACCCGTTTTCGACCTGGACAGCGTCCAGCTTCTTCAAACCGCTAAAATTATGCGGGATCAGGGGATTTTCTTGAGTACGCGGAAGATCGAGCAGCCACCCAGGCTTTTCCTGGGTGCTGCTTCTAATCCTTTTGCGCCTCCATACCACATTCGACCGATAAGATTGGCAAAAAAAGTGGCCGCCGGCGCAGATTTCATCCAGACACAATACTGCTTCGATCTAGAAAGAATGCGTGAGTTCATGCGCGCGGTCATTGATCTCGGTCTCGAAAAGCAGGTCTTCATCCTGGCCGGCGCAGGTCCCTTGAGATCCGCTCGCACGGCTACCTGGATGATGGAAAATATCCCCGGTGTGCATATTCCCGAGGAGATCATCCATCGTCTGCGCAAGACACCAGCAAAGCATCAAGCTGAGGAAGGCATCAATATCTGCGTCGAAATCATCCATCAACTGCGCGAGATAGAAGGAATCTCCGGCGTACATCTCATGGCTTATCGACAGGAAGACACAGTTGCAGAAATTGTCCAACGAGCCGGGCTGCTCCCCCGAAGACGAACAAGAAAGGTCGAATAGAAAGATCGTGTATTTATCAACCAATGTTTTCAAGATGTGCATTAGAATCACCGGACACGAGCCCGGGAACCCATTGGCAAAAAGATCTTGCGTATGAATGATCAATCTCGGAAAAAAGGTGCGTATAAATTAATATTGCTCCCCTCCGGCCGCCAGGGTGAGGTCGCTTCGGACGAGTCGGTTCTAGACGCCGCGCGTTCGCTCGGTGTGGAAATTGAATCGATATGCGGAGGGCGGCAAACATGCGGAAAATGCTTGATCGAAGTTGAAACCGGCACTTTTGACAAACACGGCGTGACATCTCGGATGTCAAATCTAAGTGAGCCCGAAGAAGCTGAACGCGCCTACGCTGAGGAGCACAAGATCAACTTAAATACCCAACGCCTTTCATGTGCTGCCCGCATCATGGATGATGTCGTCATCCACATACCCATCGAAAGCCAGGCCAGGAAGCAGGTCATTCGAAAAGAAGCCAGTGATCTAGCGCTGGAAGTCAATCCTGCCGTAAGGCTGCATTATGTCGAAACCGAGCAGGATACCCTGGGTGGCTCGAGCGACTGGGATCGACTCAAAGATGCTTTGAAGGAACAGTGGAATCTCGATGATCTCAGTATTGATCTCAAAGCGCTCCAAACTCTCCATTCAAAGTTACTTGAAGGAAACTGGGCAGTGACAGTGACCGTTTGGCAGGATCGTGATATTCTGCGAATCGAACCCGGCTATGTTGAAAGTCTTTATGGGCTTGCGATTGATATCGGTTCGACGACGGTCGCCTGCTATTTGTGTGACTTGCGGACCGGAGAAGTGCGCTCCACAGTCGCGATGATGAACCCTCAGATCCGGTTCGGAGAGGACCTCATGAGCAGGGTCTCTTACGCCATGAAGGAGCCGCAGGGAGTCCTGCGGATGAACAAAGCCATCATCAAAGCGATCAACGAACTCTGTGATCAGGCTGCAGGGGAAGCGGGCATCCAACCCGACGAGATTACGGACATCGTCATGGTCGGCAATACCGTCATGCACCATCTTCTTCTCGGCATCGACCCAACCCCGCTTGGTGGATCGCCGTTTACCCTGAGCGTACAGGACGCCCTGGATGTCAACGCCCGAGATCTCAACATTAAAAACACGAATCCGGGTGCGAAAGCCCACATATTGCCGTGTATCGCGGGACATGTGGGTGCCGATAACGTGGGCGTGCTGCTTGCTGAACAACCCAGCTTTGATGATCAAATATCCCTCATTGTGGATATCGGCACTAACGCCGAAATCCTTCTCGGTCGGGAGAGTGAAATATATTCAGCATCGAGCCCCACAGGTCCAGCGTTCGAAGGAGCCCAAATCACTCATGGGCAACGGGCTGCACCGGGTGCAATCGAACGGGTGAGGATCGACAAGGATCTTGGATCTGTACGCTACCGTGTGGTTGGGGATGAGAGGTGGAGTGACGAACTCGGAGAAGGTGAGTCGCTGCAGCCCACAGGAATCTGCGGTTCGGGGATTATTGAGGTCGTCGCCGAGCTATTCCTGGCAGGTCTCATAGATCAAGGGGGGCTATTTAGAGAAAATGCAGCTCATCAGTCCCCCGCAGTAAGGTACAATGGGCGAACTGCCGAAATCGTCATCGCCCATCCGGAGGGATCGGGTTCTCAACAAGAGATCATCGTCACCCAGAACGATATTCGTGCGATCCAACTCGCCAAAGGCGCCCTGTATGCGGGGGTTCGTTTGCTGATGGATCACATGGGCGTAGATCATGTCGATCGGATCAAGCTCGCAGGTGCGTTCGGCAGTTATATCGATCCGAAGTATGCCATGATTATCGGCATGATTCCCGATTGTGACCTTGATCAGGTCCAGTCCATAGGGAACGCAGCAGGAGATGGCGCAAGAATCGCACTCTTAAATCGGGAGCAAAGGGATTTAGCCGCTCGAGCTGCACGAGAAGTTCATTATGTGGAAACAGCGGTGGAACCCGCATTCCAGGAATATTTTGTTGACGCCATGGTTATGCCGCATGCAAGGGATAAATTCGAGCACATTGAAGATCTTCTATCGACCATTAAATCGAGCGATTCTCGCCCTTCACGACGAAGACGAAAGCATAGTGACCGAACTTAATCACGCTCACCACAGGAACTAAACATGACTGATGAGACTCCCAACTACAAGGAAATTAGCACGGATGAATTGTATGAGGTCATGCAGGATGATCTCTATGATGGTCTTATCGAGAAAGTCGAGGTTGAGGTCAACGAGTGTTTGCGCAGAGGCATTGAACCTGTAAAGGTCATGCATGAAGGCCTTGTTTCTGGAATGAAGGTTGTTGGGGAGGATTTTAAAGACGGCATATTATTTGTCCCAGAAGTCCTCATGGCTGCGAAAGCGATGAAGGCGGGTATGGCCATTCTCAAGCCTCTGTTGATCGAAGAAGGAATTCCACAGGTCGGTACCGCCGTCATCGGCACCGTCAAAGGTGATATTCATGACATCGGAAAAAATCTCGTGGCGATGATGTGGGAAGGGGCCGGCATCAACGTTATCGACCTCGGCATCAATACCGATGCGGATGATTTCATCCAAGCTCTTGAGGAGAATAACGCCGACATCCTCGGTATGTCTGCGCTGCTCACCACGACGATGCCCTATATGAAAGTCGTCGTTGATACATTAATAAAACGAGACCTCCGCGACAAATACGCCATTCTCGTGGGGGGCGCACCTCTCAATGAGGCCTTCGCTGAAGAAATCCAGGCTGATGCTTATTGTAAAGATGCTGCTGTGGCCGTTGAGATGGCGGAATCGATTCTCGCAAGGAAGAAGTAATGTGGAAATCAAATCAGTCTTGAGGAGAATTCTTGAGAATAACAATCCGCGATTTACTACAAAGGAATGGACCAGTTCTAGCTGATGGGGCCATGGGCACCATGCTGTTTTCGCTCGGTCTGCAGCATGGTGATCCTCCCGAGTCATGGAACCTTACAGAATCCGAGAAGGTCAAGCAGGTCCACCGTGGGTACATCGAGGCGGGCTCCCAAATCATCCTCACCAACACTTTTGGGGGGAATGGTCTCCGACTGGCGCTTCACAACCTCTCCGATCAAGTCGTGCCTCTGAATAAGGCGGCTGCCGTGAACGCCGCTGATGTTGCCGAGAATGTGGATATCCCTGTGGTCGTTGCCGGTTCGATGGGACCCACCGGGGGGTTGCTGGAGCCACTAGGCGAACTCACCATGGGCGAGATGATCTCGACCTTTTCGGAGCAAGCCGCGGCGCTGATCGAAGGAGGGGTCGATGTACTCTGGATAGAAACCATGTCGGATCTGGGCGAGGTTAGGGCTGCAGTTGAAGGTGCACGTGCTGCCTCCCCTCAAATTCCTATCGTGGCAACCATGACGTTCGACACCGCAGGACACACGATGATGGGCGTATCACCTGAGAAGGCCGTCGAAGCGTTGGAGCAGCTCGAGCTGGCGGCATTCGGTGCAAACTGTGGCAATGGCGTAGAGGAAATCGAGGAAGTCATCCGCAAAATGCACGCCGTCAATCCTGATGCCGTCTTGGTGGCCAAAGCAAATGCTGGAATTCCGCATCTCGAGAAAGGTGTCGCCGTATACGGCGCTTCGCCGGAGATGATGGCTGCATATGCGGAGCGCGCGATCGCTGCGGGCGCAAAAATCGTCGGCGGCTGCTGTGGGAGCACGATGGATCATATCCGTGCCATGGCTAAGACACTTTAAAGGAAGAAGTTGACTCAATGTCGGATCTCATCATTGCATGTGGAGCGCTAGCCCGAGAAGTCATCACCATCCGCAACAAGTATGGCTGGGATGCAGAGGTCCTTGCAGTTCCTGCGATCCTGCATAATCGACCCGAACAAATTCCCGCGGCCGTGCAGAATCGGATTCATGAATCCCGTCAAAACCATGCCCGCGTGATCGTGGTGTATGGCGAATGTGGTACCCGGGGAGCGCTCGATCACCTCATCCAAGACGAGGATGCAGTCAGAGTCTCGGGTCCGCATTGCTACGAGCAGTACGCGGGAGATTCCTTTGGTAAGCTGATGTCGGAGGAACCCGGGACATTTTTCTTAACCGACTTTCTGGCGCATGCGTTTGAGTATTACGTCGTGAAGGGTCTTGGGTTGGATAAACATCCAGAGCTGATGGAGGATTACTTCGGGGGATATACGCGAGTGGTCTACCTGCAACAAAGGACCGATCCTAATCTTGTGAAATCAGCCGAAAGAGCCGCCGAATTTCTTAACTTACCTCTTCAAATCCACCCTACCGGCTTCGGCGCCCTTGAAGATCGATTGGTTGAAATAATCGAAGGATCTGGTACACATCATCCCTATATTGATCTTGAAAGGCAGGAACTTCCTTCCTATGGAAACAATCTTTAGTACGGCAAATCAGAGCATACGAATCGGACCCGATCATCCTTTTGTAGTCATCGGGGAGCGCATCAACCCAACAGGTCGTAAATCCCTTGCTGCAGAAATGGCGGGGGGTAATTTCGATCGTGTCGAATCGGATGCCGTCGCACAAGTAGAGGCCGGAGCCCACATGCTGGATGTGAATGCCGGCATCCCTATGGCGGACGAACCCGCCATACTCGCCGAAGCGGTCCGCAGGGTCCAGAACGTCACCGACGTCCCACTCGTCATAGATTCATCGATTGTTGCTGCATTAGAGGCAGGGCTAGAAGTTTATGCGGGGAAAGCACTCGTCAATTCTGTCACAGGGGAGGAGGATCGCCTCGAATCGGTGCTGCCGCTGGTTAAGAAATTCGAGGCTGGCGTGATCGCAATTTGCAACGATGAGAGCGGGATTTCACACGATCCCAACGTCCGGTTTGATATCGCGAAGAAGATTGTTGAACGGGCGGAGGATTACGGCATCAAGCGCGAGGACGTTCTCATCGATCCTCTCGCAATGCCCATTGGCGCAGTGGCCAGCGCGGGAACCAGTGTATTCGAGCTTGTCCGCCGATGCCGTGAAGAGCTAGGTGTGAACACGATATGTGGGGCGAGCAACATCTCCTTCGGGCTTCCCGATCGTCCCGCATTGAATGCGACTTTCATCGCCATGGCCATTGCGAGCGGCATGCCCTGTGCGATCACAAATCCGCTCGAAGCAGAGATCAAGAAGTCGATCCTCGCCGCCGATGTGTTCATGGCGCATGACGAGAACTGTGGAAACTGGCTCAGTGCCCATCGCAAATCCACTGGGCAGGAGAGTCGCAGAGGAAGGCGAAGAGAGAAAAAATCAGAATAAGCGCGGGCTCCGCGAAATTTATGCCGTATATACGTTTTGGATAAAGGGAAGCCCTTCGTTCCTGATACCTGCCTGAACCCTCCAGGGTTTACTTTCATA
>CBDVCG010000071.1:0-7794 GCA_965372425.1 uncultured Anaerolineales bacterium | reverse complement strand
GGTTGGCGATGTTGTCAAGTTGAACGCGGTACTTGGTGAGGATGTCCCTGGCTCGGTTATACGCCTCCGATATAAGCTCTTTAACCTCTGCATCAATCCGTTCAGCTATACTCTCAGAGTAGTCCCGCTGTTCAGATATCTCACGACCAAGAAAAATGAGTTCTTCCTTTTGGCCGTAAACCATCGGTCCTAGTTCCTCGCTCATCCCCATCCTGGTAACCATGGTTCTGGCGAGTTTTGTGACGCGCTCCAGGTCATTCGATGCGCCTGAAGTGATATCGTCGAAGACCAATTCCTCCGCTACCCGACCCCCGAGGAGGAAAGCAAGATCGGCTTTCATCTTATTGCGTGAAATGAGTGTGCGATCTTCCTCAGGCAACGCCATTGTAAATCCACTCATCATCCCACGGGCTATGATGCTTACCTTGTGAACCGGATCTGCTTCGGCGATGACATGTCCGACGACGGCATGTCCGGCTTCGTGGTAGGCTATAATTTGTTTTTCCTCTTCACTGATGATGCGGCTCTTGCGTTCCGGTCCTGCGAGCACTCGCTCGACCGACTCCTCAAATTCCGATTGCCCGATCGTGCGTTTATCTCGACGAGCTGCGAGAATTGCCGCCTCGTTCACCAAGTTTTCGAGATCTGCTCCGACGAAACCAGGCGTTGCTTTCGCGATGGTCCCGAGATTTACTTCGGGCTCCAGCGGTTTCCCTTTCACATGGACAGCGAGGATCGCTTCTCGTCCACGCATATCCGGAGGATCCAGGATGACGCGTCGATCAAAACGGCCTGGACGCAGGAGGGCGGGGTCGAGGATGTCTGGGCGGTTGGTAGCCGCAATAATGATGACATTCGTGTCGGTATCAAATCCGTCCATCTCAACGAGCATTTGATTCAAGGTTTGCTCGCGTTCATCATGGCTGCCGCCAAGCCCTGCTCCACGTTGACGGCCAACTGCGTCAATCTCATCAACGAATACGATACATGGGGAATGGCGCTTGGCCTGGTCGAAGAGGTCTCGAACTCGACTGGCACCAACCCCGACGAACATTTCTACAAATTCAGAGCCAGAGATGGAGAAGAAGGGCACAGCTGCTTCTCCAGACACAGCCTTTGCCATGAGGGTCTTGCCTGTACCCGGCTTGCCCATGAGGAGCACGCCCCTTGGAATCCGTGCGCCAAGGGTGATGAATTTCTCCGGTTCTTTGAGAAATTCGACCACTTCGTAAAGCTCTTCTTTAGCCTCTTCTACACCGGCGACATCGTCGAAAGTCACGGTAGGTTGATCTCCGGTGAACATCCTCGCTCGGCTCTTACCGAATGAGAGCGCCTGATTGTTCGAACCCTGTGCTTGACGAAGCATGAACCAGATCAGACCCACAACGAGTAACGCAGGCAAGATGTAGGTCACCAAGCTGATCACGGTGCCGAGATCACTGGGTTCTTTTATTTCGAGTTCAACGTTTCTAAGCGTCAATTCCTCATGGGTGACGCCGAGGTCCTTGAGCTGTTCTACGGTAGTCTTTGTGGGCTCCTTCCTTGAAACACCCCGTGTGCCATCGTGGTATACGACTTCGAGGTCGTTTTCGTCCACGATGATGCGAGCTACTTCTCCTGCTTTGATCTTGGCTGCAAGTTCATTAAACAAAAGAGGTTCAGTTTGCGTGGTTTCATTGCGAAACTGAAAGAAAAGAACTGCGATGATCATGAGCAGAATTAGAAAAACCAGCGAGTTTCTTCCTCGCGGTGAGTTCACGTATACCTCCCGGTGAAAACCAATCCAACCTAAATTTGAACAACTATCGTTTGGATTATACCGCGCCCAGTATGCCGCGACCAGTACGCTAGCTTACCCGATGTTGATCGGGCAGCTTGGATAAAGCAAACACACCATGAGCCAGAGTGGGATCAGGCCTCCAATTGCGAGGAATGCAAGAAGCGCAAGCGCAATAGCGGCCCAATCGATGGTGTCCTGCGGTGAGACGGGCATCGCGATTGTGCCCCCCTCGGGATCAGGGAGCGGAGCCTGATTATGAATTAAATCGTCTTCGATGATGTTTAGATTAGCGAGAACGCGACCGAGTTGGTCTGCTGTCCGATAACGAGCAGAGGGCTCTTTAGAAAGTACTTTCACAATAACCTGTTCGAGCTGAGGTGGAACTTTTGGATTGAGAGTTCTCAGGGAGGGTGGGGGTGCAGTTTGGTGCAGTTCCGCCAATTCAATGGCATTCTCCGCCTGGAATGGGAGCTGTCCGCTGAGCATCTCAAACATCATCACACCGAGCGAATATACATCACTCGCAGGCGAGGGAGGGCAGCCCGCAGATTGTTCGGGTGCGAGATAAAGAGGGCTTCCCCAGACAATTTCTGACCGTTCGAATGGGTCGATCGATGCCAGCGCGCGTGAGATGCCGAAATCTGTGACGCGCACCTGTTCATCCGCTGTAACGAGAATATTTTGTGGTTTAAGGTCACAATGGACAATTCCCGCCCGGTGCGCATAGCCAACTCCTGCACAAATCTTGATCATGAATTCAAGCGTTTCCGCCACAGTGAGCTGCTTAAGCCTGCGGACGATGGTTTTAAGATCCGTCCCGGAAATGTATTCCATGACAATAAAGTATTGGTCCTTGTCGTGGCCAAAGTCGAATACAGTGACGATATTCGGGTGAGAGAGGTTAGCCACTGAGCGAGCTTCCTGCAGAAAGCTCTGGAGGAAAGTGGGATCCTGGATGTAGTTATCACGCAGCACTTTGATGGCAACATCGCGCTGGAGATTAAGATCTCGAGCACGATAGACGTAGGCCATACCCCCAGATCCGATTCGACCTAGCATCTCATAACGACCACCAAGGAGTGAAGCTGGCAGATCATTCATAGCAATGATCATAATCTTCATTTCTCAAACTGACAACAAGGATCTATATCTCCTTGCTATAATGGGGGCTGGTATTCCACGATGAGATCAGCAACGCTAATCTATAACTCAGCTGCAGGAAGGTTTCCTGCCGAGCCCATGATTGAAGGGGCAGCTCGTATAAACTAAACGAGGCAGGGTGGACGACAAAGGTGAAGTTTGTCTACGTCCGGAATGGCTTGGAACGCCTGGCTGAAGAGGCGATCGATGAGGGACAATGTGCGGTGTTTGTGATTGGGGGCCATGGCTCAGTGGGCACTATCGCTGCGAGTCTTTCGGGATCTGATACTGCTCTTGGCGTCCTTCCGGCAGGGACAGCGAATGTTTGGGCGAAAGAACTTGGGCTGCGCGGTGTGGATTGGTTTCATCGACAGGCCCTCTATGGCGCCGCTGCTGGTCTTGCAGAACCGGATGTTCGTTTTATCGACGTAGGTGAGATTAACGGGAGGAAGTTTTTACTGTGGGGCGGGGTGGGTTTGGATGCCGCCGTTGTAAGTCGGGTCGAGCCGAGGGAGCGCTGGCAAAAGGCTATCGCGATCCCGTACTACACGGGCGCAGCGTTATCCACAGCGATTGGTTGGCGGGGAATTGAACTACGGGTAGAGATTGGAGGGGTTAGGTTCGAAGGTCGCTACATGATCGCGATAGCCACAAACATTTCTTCCTATGCGGGCGGTCTTATCGATCTTGCAGAAGACGCAAAGGTCGATGACTGTTTATTAGATTTTTGGCTTATTCAGGGTGATAATTTCCGTGATGTGATTGCCCAGACGTATTCGCTTTTGCGGGGCTCGCATAAGAGCTCATCAGGTGTTGATCATCTGCAATCAGATCATGCGATTTTCCATACATCCGGGAATATTCAAGTTCTGTTGGACGGGGAGACGGTGGGGATGCAGTCACCCTTAGAATTCAAAGTCCATAAACAGGTTCTAAAAATCCTTGTCCCGAGCGGGTTTGAATCGAGACTATTTGTGAGGCAAGAGGTCGAAAGCGTGGACCACATATGATCAGGCAAACACTGAAAGAGCTGTTCAAGAATCCCCTTTACTACCTTCTTCCATTCTTCGTCATCGCAATCCTTCTGGATTATTTCGCTGCCCCTCCAGAGGTAATTCTGGGAGCTGCAGCCATCGCAATCATCCCTGCTGCAGGGTTGATAGGAGAAGGAACAGAGGCCATCGCGGCTCATTCAGGTCCACGCTTGAGTGGTCTGCTGAACGCAACTTTCGGAAATGCGGCAGAATTAATTATCACCATCACTGCCTTACGCGCAGGATTGCTTGAGCTGGTTAAGGCTTCTATCACGGGCTCGATCATCGGCAATCTCCTTATCGTTTTGGGGGTCAGCATGCTGGCTGGCGGGTTGAAGCATGGTGTCCAAAGTTTTGATAAAGAGAAAGTGACCAGCGATACGATCCTGCTGGTATTGGCGGTGACGGCGCTGGCTATCCCTTCGTTATTTACTAAAACCGCCGGAGGGATCGATAGTATTCGCGAGATCGAAATATTGAGCATTGGCGTAGCAGCACTTATGATGGTGATTTATATTCTTGGATTATTTTACGGATTCAGGATCGAGAAGACCGGACCGCTTGAAAGAGTTTCAGTCGAGGGCATCATCCACGAAAAGAGATGGCCGATGAGGACCGCGATCGTCATACTCTTACTCAGCACGCTGCTCATCGTAATCCTGAGCGAGATTCTCGTGGAACAAGTTGAACCTACAGTGGCGAGCTTAGGAATCTCCGAATTCTTCCTTGGGGTCATCTTGGTGCCCCTTGTCGGGAACGTGGCGGAGCATCTCGTGGCTGTAACCGTAGCCATGAAGAACAGGATGACTCTGTCGGTGGAGATATCTATCAGTTCAAGCCTGCAGATCGCGCTGTTTGTTACGCCGGTGTTGGTATTCGTCAGCTTGCTCTTCAGCAATCATATGACGCTTGTCTTCGTCCCTTTTGAATTGATAGCACTTATCGCGACGGTCTGGATCGCCGCGCTCGTAGCAGGCGATGGAAAGTCGAATTGGCTTGAGGGGGCGGTTCTCATTAGCCTCTATCTTATTATTGCACTGGCATTCTTTTTCCTCTAACTTCAATGATGCAGAATCCCTTCTTGAACAATTTCAGTAAAAATAAATGGAGCATATTGATCCTCGGCGGGGTCGTTGCAGGTGGGGTGTTATGCTTTGGTGTAATCATCCTTGGAGGAACTAACCGCGCGAACACAGCGTCCGTTTCTGAGGCCTCGCCAGTATTAACCATCGTCGCGCTGGCAACGCAAAGTCCCTCTCCACAGCCCACGGATACAAGGGAAGTTACTAGATCAGCAGAAACTCCTACGCTTTCTCTCGTAGTGCCAATATTTAAGATAGGTGAGCTCGTCGAGATCTTTGGAACAGAGGGAGATGGTTTACGTGTCCGGGAAGAACCGGGCCTCACCTCGAAGGTCATTTACCTGGGGATAGATAACGAAGTGTTTGAGATTCTCGATGGGCCCTTGACCTTAGATGAGTACGAGTGGTGGTTGTTGCAAAGCCCGTATAATGAGGCGAGAGCTGGTTGGGCCGTTGGGGTTTTTCTCAGAGCGATTGATTATTGATTTGCCCAACTCCAGACGTTAGACTATGATTTGCGCGCAATAGGAGTGCGGACGTGCCGAAGCCAAAAAAAATCTCTGCATCTCGTTCCCGGGGAGTGCTGTCCATCGAGTGGGATGATGGACATGTGAGCGAGTACCCGTTTGTTGGACTGCGCGCAGCCTGTCCCTGTGCTGACTGCCGTGGTGGACATGCCAATATGGGACAACCCGGATCAGCGGACTTGCTCGAGATTCCTTTGCAGCAAGTTCAATCTGCTGAACTTGAGAAATTGGAAAAAGTTGGAAATTATGCGTTGCAAATTACCTGGAAGGATGGCCACAGCTTCGGCATTTATTCCTGGGAATATCTACGAGAATTGTGCCCATGTGAAGTCTGTTCTAAAGGGAGTTTGAGGTGACACATCCTCTCGACGAGCTGCTTACATATGCGGAAAGATCCTATCTGCGGCTGGAAGCCGAGCAGCTCATTCGGGATTGTATCGACCAGGGCGATCCAGTTGCTTTTAACGGATTGCTGGAAGAGCTGGTGATCGCTGGATCACATTCTCTCATCGTATTGCGAGAAATCCTCGAGACGATTCGCTCGATAAAATCCGATATCAGTCAGGAAGGTTTGAGCATCCGGCAAGATCTGATGGATGCCATAGCTGAGTTCGGCCTCTACCTTCCGCAGCTGCTGTCCGTCGACGCCCCGGAATCCTTCCGTCAGATCTGCAGTCAGGGGCTCAGAATCCAGGTCAGTGAAATGGCGAGCAAGCTGGCGATTGAAGATGAAGATTTGTTAGACGAGATTTGTACCGAAGCGAGCGAGCGTGTGACTTCGATCGCACACGGCATGAGCATCTTGATGGGTCTTGAGAATTCTGTCATGGATTGGATGGAAGGTCTGGCCTATGAAGTGGTTCATACACCGCAGTCCGCAGATTGGTTTAACTGGAACCCCTTGATTCAGTGATAGGAATTCGATAAAAAAAAACAGGTTTTCCTCAAAATACCGTGGAAAGTATGACAGCAACGCGTCTCCATTCAATCCGGAAGCTTAAGCATGAACCGGCTGAACCCTCAAGATCCGTCGTTGAACGCACCAGGAACTGTCTCAAACCATTGGGATCAGGTACTCTCCTCCGGTCACGGGCGCAACCCGCGCCTCCCTGTCTAAGCCCAATCCTCCTGCAGGTTTGAACCCTGCGAGAGGTTAAGACCCGTCGAAGCAAACCGCTCCCACACCTTCAGGAGGAGATTACTTCGCGCCGCCGCGAGGAAAATCATTTTATGTAAAGTTTCTCCCCCATTGAACAAAACCCAGAGTGTTGTGATTCACTCGCAGCAATCCCCCTCGTGTCATTTCGAACCTTCGGGAGGAAGGTGAGAAATCCCCCCTCAAGACCGGATGAGCAGATAGATGGATCGGTAAAAGAACATCCCTCCCTCCCAATTGAAGGACGTATGAGATGGAGGAGAGGGGGATTTCTCGTCACGTCCGCTCCTCGAAATGCTGTTGAATTGTTAGTGGCCAGAAAGGAGGGAGATGTGTGTCCGTCCGACGCAGAAGATTTAATCGGGCCGATAGGCCCCGACGATTTTTCGGTCAACCTGTAAGAGCGGGTCCAGGTGCCCGCCCGTGTTGGCTACGAAGGGCAGCCCCGAGGAAGAGATGTTGGAGCTTGCTCCCCTCCACTCGCAATGACAACGACAGGAAGGGCTCTGTGATGGTAAACTACCCCGCCGAAAACTGTGGGACCGATGTCCGATTGATCATCCACACAATTCGGCTGAGAAAAAAAGACCGAATTAGATATAGTCTTTTAGGTTGTGCTCCACGGCATAGGCTGCAGCTTCTGCACGATTCCGAACATTCAGTTTTGAGAGAATACTGCTGACGTAATTTCGTACGGTTCCTTCGCCGAGAAATAACATTTCGGCAATTTGGCGATTTGTGCGACCTTCTGAAACCAACTGAAGAACATGCATCTCCTGCTGAGTAAGCTCGGCAAAAGCAGAGGCTTCTTCTTCTCGGGCAGCTTTGCGAACCTCTTGAAAAACACGCTGTGTGACGGCGGGATCCAGGAGTGCCTCCCCGCGACCGACGGCTTCAATCGCCCGGACGAGATCATCGCCACCAATCTGTTTTAGAACATACCCGGCCGCGCCAGCACGAATTGCGGAGAACAACATCTCGTCCTCCGCATAGGATGTGAGCATGATGACTTGCGTGTCTGGAGACGACTCGATAATTTCCTGGCAGGCTTCAATACCCGATCCACCTTTTAACC
>CBDVCG010000070.1:0-7884 GCA_965372425.1 uncultured Anaerolineales bacterium | reverse complement strand
CTCTGTAAACCTGTCCACAAACCATCCATCTCCCTACGTCTATCATCCCTCATGGTGGGAGATGTCCGATACGTACCCATTTATCCGCGCCACGCGCCGATGAGCAGCAGCAGCCAGGCGAGCACAAAAGCAACGCCTCCGATTGGCGTGATAGCACCCAGCCAGCTCACCCCGGTCAGGGCCAGCGCATACAAGCTCACCGAGAATCACAGGATCCCTGCCGTGAATAACCATCCGGACGCGGTAAAAGACTTAATGCTTCCTGGCCAAGTTGTAATTGCCCAGGCGAGGGCGAAGAGCGCAAACGCGTGGTACATCTGGTATCGCACCGCAGTCTCGAAAATCTTAAGAGATTCGGAGGGGAGCGTAAGGGTGTGCGCGCCGAAAGCCCCTGCTGCCACACCAAGCCCTGCGAAGATAGAGCCGAGGATGAAGAAAGTCTTACTCATTGATCTTTACCTCAAGGTTGACGCTCACGGTGCGATAATAATGCAGGCTGGCGATGATCAGACCACCTCCGATGCCGATGTACATCGGTGCGAGAAGCGTTTTCGGAATAGACGAGTGACGCAGGAGGATCCCCATCGTGATCATCACTGCGATCAGAGGGTAGCTGGTCCACTCCTGGAAGGCGAAAACACAGGTTTTATCGGGGAGCCTTTGGATGCGCTGGATATTCTTCTTCGGCTAATAGGGAGAATCCCAAAAAGCCTATCACGAGGGCGAGGAGCAAGCCGATACCAATCAGGATGGGCGTAGTTGAATTGCTCAGATGCGGCAGCCAGGCAAAGGCAGTGAGATTGAGGAAAAGACCTATCGAACTCCAGGCCAATCCGGCGATGAGAATAAGCCAGATCTTGGGGAGCGCGGGGATGTACCACTTGACCGGGTTCGTCATGCCAACCCAAGGCCCAGGGTGAATGATAGGGTCATAAGCAAGAGCAGCCATGGCAGCAGCATAAAGATCCTCTCGGCCGAGAGCAAGGGTTTGCCGGATTTTAGAAAAGCGAGCATGAGTCCACCGATCCCGATGAACGCGCCTCCCAGGCTTATAAAGAGGAAGCTCGGTGGCGTTGTTCCTGCCAGCGAGAGCGCGATGGGGAGCAAAAAGATGACCAATCCCGAGATGCCATGAACAATGGACAGCACGATCGTGGCTGCTCGTGGCGGCGCCATGGTTCTCGTGAAAATGATGGCGAGGAAACCGATTACGACAAACACTAAATATGTGGCGGATAACTTCGGCACGTATTCCGTTATCAAGCCTAGCGAAAATCCCAGGGGAATGATGGCTGCGACGATGACGACGAGCTGACTCTCAAGAATGTCAAAGCCATAGATGATCATCAGCAGGGAAGCCACAATCAATACACCAAAAGAGGCAGTGTATGCCCAGATTGAAATAGAATTCAGGCCCTCGATACCGACCACAATCTCGTATGCGGCCAATAGCGCGGTGAGAAGAAGGATTATTCTGTCGAGAGGCGTGATTTTCCTCAGGCCAACACTCCGATTACGACCATCATCATCGAGCCGAGTATGAAGACGGAGGCATATTTGTATAGGGCAAAGTTTGACTTGAGAGAAGGCTTCAACAAACTGCTGATCGCAAGCATGAGCAAACCGGTGCTCAATACGATGAGTAATCGTAGGTAGCCCCAGTTCATGCCGATGCCAACCATGGCGATAGCCATGAAGATAGCAGAAGCTATGCTTGAACTGGCAATGAGGAAACGCGTGGTCCTATCCCCATATGCGGCAGGAAAAGTGGGGATGCCGGCACGAGCGTAATCATCCCGGTACCTCATACTGAACGTCATGATGTGAGTCGGGATCCAGAGGAGGACAGAGAGCGCCAGGAAAATACCCACCCAATCGATACTCCCCAGTCCAAGGACACGCCCTGCGAGGATTGGCATCCCGCCAGCTATTCCACCCCATACGATGGACCAGGGGGTCCTCCGTTTTAACCAGACGGTGTAGACGATGACGTCGGTGAACCAGCCGGCAAAGACGATCACGCTATAAAGCGGATCGAGGGCGAGCGCCCATCCAATGCCCAGGAGGCTCAACCCTGCGCCCAGCGCCGTTGCTTCCCTGACGCTCACTCTCCCGCTCGGAAGAGGGCGGTTGCAGGTTCGGGTCATGAGACTGTCGATGTCCCGGTCGTACACCATATTGAGAACGGTGCTCCCGCTTATCGCCAGGAATAAACTTCCCATCAGACCGAGTAGGCTCGTCCAGGTAATGATGGGACAACGCGCGCTGATGTATCCTGCAAACCCAGTGAGCAGCAGGAGTCCCGTTTGTAAGCTCTTCACGAGCGGCCAGTATGATCGACCTTTTTGTCTCAATATCAAACCGATGGACATGAACGCTAAATCCCTCTCTTAGGATCCGATTGGATCGCGCACGCAACGGAAGCCTACGCTTGGGCTGTTATATTCCGGTGCCGCATTGTTCCGCGTCCAAATGCGAAGGTTGTAAGCGTAATTGGCTTTGCTGCCGCCGCGCATGTAGCGGTAATGCTGCCTTTCGTACACGTCGCTCGTCCATTGCCAGACATTTCCCGCCATGTCGTAGAGACCATATGGGCTGGGTGAATCAACGGTTTCGAACCCGTCGTAGGTGCCGCCATTATAAAGTCCAACAGGCGTCGTGTCTCCTGCCTTCCCAAATGTCTTCTCAAAGACATCGTGGCTGCTGTAGTAGTTCGCATTCTCGGGTCTGATGTCGTCTCCCCATGGAAAGGGACGGTTATCCGTGCCGCGCGCCGCTTTTTCCCATTCCACTTCTGTTGGAAGCCGCCATCCATTGAACTCGCAGTACGCTGCTGCACCGAACCAGGTTACATGGACCATGGGTCGATTCTCATATCCTGGAAGGGGCATAAAGCTCCCATCGACAGACTCAATACGCAAGCCTGATTCGCTGAGTGGGATGTGCAGCCAATCTCCCTCGGCGATCTTCTCCTCGTGCC
Organism: uncultured Anaerolineales bacterium; assembly: GCA_965372425.1. GTDB lineage: Bacteria > Chloroflexota > Anaerolineae > Anaerolineales > E44-bin32 > E44-bin32. The sequence goes on along the minus strand of CBDVCG010000070.1, from coordinate 4,904 downwards.
GTCCACCGTGGTATTCATCTCCCGGATAGTAACCCACGATCTCATCACCAGCAATCTCGATAGAACCCGCTCTGAGCGCTTCGTTGAGGTAGTCGGCGAACTGCGCGTTCGTGACCGTGGTGACCATCGCTTCGTAGTCGTACTCAACCACCGTCTCGTGTTCATGCTGGCCGCTAAGAAATTCGCCTGCGGGAATAAGCGCCCAGGCATCCGGATCGGCGCCCGTGTCATACCTAAGTGAAGGGGCTTCTTGGGAAGAACAGGCCGTCGTGAAACCGAGGATGAAAAGGGTTATCATGGGAAGGGTCAAGACGGCGCGCTTCATGATATCACCTCCTGTTCGGTCGTGGTTGGGTAGAGAGGCGCTGTTAAAGGTGGAGGCGGCGGAGGTGGTTTATCAAGCCCTTCATCGGCAAGTTCCTCGGTCCAACGCCCATCCTTTCTGAAGAAATCTGCCAGTCGCCAGATGAGGAATATGGCGAGCGTGACGAGCACGATGGCGATGCCCAGGTCGATTAAGAGCATGGTCCAATTGACGATGGGTTGCTGTTCAGCTTCGCTGACAAAGAGGCGCTTCATCTCGAATATCGTTGCGGACATAAATGCAAGATCAGAGAATATGATCACCGTCCACCCGAAGATCTTCCGGGCTCTGCCCTTCAATCCGGCGAGATCGGCATAGTAAAGGATGATGATCGTTGCGATGATCCCGGAGAGGACGTGCCAGTGGCCGGTGAGGATCACGCGCTCATCGCGGAGCGGCCAGATGCGGAAGATCTCGTCAAGCTTGACTGCAACGAAGATCCCTATAAAGCTGACAGTGAAGTTCATAAAGACCATTTGCCAGGTGGTGCCAAAGCGCAGCGGGTCTCGTAGAAGTGCGCGGATGCTACCCCCGAACGATCCTTTCGTGATCCCTTTTTCCTCGAGCCCTGTTCGGATCAACTTTCGCCAGGCGAAGATCACCAGAAAAAGTGCACCAAGCAGGACCATGACTGACCCGCCGTAGATGATGTAATGGGCGTATTCTGTCATCACAATCGACCAGGCGCCGATTGTAATCACGATCGTGCCAAAGATCATGAGCGGCATGGCGATCTTGTGCAGAGCGCCTTTGAAGTCGAACCAGCGGCCGATCACGAGCGTGAGGGCGATCCCGACTAAAGTGAGCATGATGTGCAGGTGGCCGATGATGGAGAGCTGCAGCACAGTCTTTTCCGGTTCGCGGATCAGATCTTCGGCGAGGAAGGTCTCATGACCATTGCCCCAGAAGGAGCCGGTTACGGCGCCGAAGGTAGCAGAACCCAGCATGGCGACCGCCATAACGAAGAAGGCGACCCGCTCGATGTCGACGCCGCGCTTGGTGTGCGAGTAAGCAGGGTCTTTTACATGCACTTCTTCCTTCCAGGGCCACAGCGCAACAGCTAACATGATGCCTGCAAAGAACACGAGCGAGAGGCCGAATAGGTAGATCCCGTGGAAAATGAAGTTGTGCCCGAAGTACGCGAAAAGCAGGCCGAATAACATTACTGTGATGTAACCCACGGTGATGATGCCGTTGATCATCGACCGAAAATAGTCCCGCATCGGGACCGATCCGGTGATGAAATATACGTTGATCGCCACGATCGCATTGGCGATGGCGTGATACAGGATGACGATGCGACCCTCCCGCTCAGCAGGTATAAGCTGCATACCGGTCGCCTTGATGAAGATTTCGCTAAATCCGAATTCTGCCATCGGACCGGAAAGCATGCCGTAGAAGAAGGTCACGAAAGTTACCAGGCCGATGGCCAGAAGCACAAGGCCTTTTGTGGATTGAAAGAGAAACTTTAATCGTAGTGACTGCATACACGCCTCGCTTTGATTTATGGACTATCCGACTTGCTGAAGAACCCTAATCCAACCTCGGTGACTCTTGGAGGGGATTCCGGATCGAGGGTACCATCCGATCCCCTCCTGAGCTATGACATAAGTTAACCTGACCGGTATGACGGATGTCCAGAGTTTCCCGGACCACATCCGTTCTGTTGTCTTGAGTTCAGACAGCGCTCGTATCCGCTTTGATCTTCTTCATAAAGCCCCAGGCGAATGCCAGGGACATCAGGAAGAGCAGCGGCGCCAGGATCGTGAAAACGAAATCGGCGGTGAAGAAAAGAAATTGACTACCGGTTTTCAGGAAGGCAAGCGCAATCCCGCCAAGTCCGATCAGCGCGCCGCCAACAGTGACGAAGACGAACCCTTTGGGCGCTCTCCCGTCCCTGGCAGCCAGAATCGGCACGATGAGAATGGTCAACCCGGCAATGCTGTGCACGACGATGAGCGAGATCGTCGCCAGATTAGCTCCCAGGTCAGTTAGACGGGTGACCGCGACCACCAGCAGACCCAGAATTACGAAGATCAGATAGCCTTTCTCATATTTCGGATAAAACTCGGCTACCAGACTCAGCGCCAACCCTGCGGGGATCAACACCGCGACGATGACGACGAACGGGCATGTGAGCGCGTCGTAGGTAAAGGCGATGAGAAGCAGACCGGATATAAGGAGCACGGCGAAAGAGATCATATAGTAGATGTCGTAGGAGCCTTTTTTCGTCTTGTACCTGGAATAGAAGCGGTAGATAAGGTAGATGGCAACCAAACCAGTCCCAAGTAGGAACAATCGATCGAGTAATGTCATTTCATCCTCCTCAATATTATGGAACGCTCACGGAGACACTGAGTCCCCACGGGTTGTCGTTGAAGTGGCAGCGCTCGCAGGGCGCTTCCAAGACGACGTTATGCGATATGAATGGAATATTCTCCTCCTCGCCGCCAGGTTCTCCGACCACCAGAGTGGTCCACTCACCTTCTACCGGTCCTACGGTCAATTCTCCTGCAGCATGGCAAGCGACGCAGTGGACGTCCTTATGGTCTTCATCATGTCCGGGAGTTGTGGACGCGGCGCTGAGTGCGTCTTCGTGGCAATCTGATGTAGAGCAAGTGGCCTGAGTATCATGGGCATCATGGCACTCTGTACACAGCATCCCTGCATGACTGCCCTCCACTGCGATAGTGACATGAGCAGGAATCCCCTCCACGATGTGGCATTTGTTGCACAGCTCAGTTGTTGAGGCAACCTCGGTGTATTCATCGATCGGGGCGATCTCGAGCCAGGCGAATCCGGGTTCAACCTCATCTTTCTTCATTTGATGGCAGACCTTGCACTCCACATGGGTCCATACAGATTCTTCGATAAACGGTGGTGGAGGGTCGACTTCAAACTTGCAAGTTAGGCAGCTCTCGGGAATCTCATCCATGGTTGGGATCCAGTTCACCGGAGCGTGGCATCGAGCACAGGAGCTGTTCATCCCCTCAGCCGTGACGACATAGCTGTCAGCATGGGGGCTTGAGCTCCAGGCTGCCTCGATCTGAGCAGGGTTATCGGGTGGTGCTTCTTCTTCTGAAGGATCTCCCGGATCTGCGAGACTTGTAGCGGCTTCTGCTGGTGCCTGGGTCTTATTTCCTTCACTTTGCTCCCCGGGTTGGCAGGCCGCAATGAGCGCCAGGCTGAACATTATCGTGAGAAAGATGGGGATCCATTTTCGGCGGTGCAGGTGGTTGTGAATGCGATCAAGCATTTTTTGCGCCTTGTTTGAATGAACGGTCAGGTCAAGGATCTACAATGAGGCATTCTTTTCTGCAGATTTCCTTGATCGGTATCGTCACAGACCAGGAGACGTCAAGAGCTTCGATAATTCATGGGACGCTCCTCTGGAGGGTTCCATTTTTAATGACGGCTTGCGAGCTCCTAACGTCTCGTTTCTTCATTGATCCTCGTTACTCTTCAGTGGGGGGATCACCCGCGGCAGTGAGCACGCTCAACTCCCAGGGGTTCTCTTCGAAGTGACAGCGATCGCAGGCGACTTCCCATTGAATGCTGTGTGACTTCACATATTCGGTTGTCATTTCACCCCCGCGACCCATCTCGGAGACAAGCGTGGTGAATACCCCGCCCTCATCTTCATCTGGGTGCGGTCCCACTTCCATCTCGGAGGAGTCGTGACATGCCATGCAATCCACCTTGTCCAGCATGACGGCATTCAGCCCGTTCATATGTGTCGTTGAGCTGGGGATACCTTCGTGGCAGTCGACGCACTGCTTGGGTGTGGTCGTATGCGGGTCATGACAGTCTGAGCAGTACTGTGGGCGATCTGCCTGTGGCGTTTCCCCGGCCCAGTTCTTGTGGGCGCTGCCCCCCAGTACAATCTCGTGTTCGACACCGGTTCCGCCGGTAACTGCGACGCCTGACGTGGTGAGGTGGCATTTCGTGCAGACCTCATTTGGTGTGTTGGCGACTTCGTGTTCCCCGGTGAGCACGTTCAGCCATGCGTTCCCAGGGAGTGCAACGCCATTTTCCATCATGTGGCAGGTTTCGCAGGTGATCCCAACCCAATCCGCTTCCTCGACAAAGTCCATTGTCGTGGCTACCCGCATTTCCTCCTCGTGAGCGAACTTGCAGGTCACGCAATTCGGAGGCGGTCCGGTTGTGGATGCTGGATCCCAGTTCTGCGGCGAGTGGCAGCGTGAGCAGTAGGTATTCGGCCCTTTGCCCAGATCATAGTTAAAGGCATGCGGGCCGATCTCCCAGGCCGCTACGATCTCGGACTGATCCGGGAGAGGGTTGGGCTCGGGGGGCGGTACCTCCGTGGGTGCGCTGGTCGGCGGAGGGGGTTCCGGCGGTGCCTCCGTTGCGGCAGGCTGGCACGCAGTGATCGCGAGCGCTAAGAGCGCAACCAGGATGAGTAAACCGAGCCCACGAAGTGTGGGGGTTTTCATGATTATTTTCGAGCATATGCATTCTCCTCGTGTTTCTGTACTTGGGCCTCCAAGCAGCCGTATTGGAGGCGCGGATCCATGTATTA
>CBDVCG010000069.1:0-7922 GCA_965372425.1 uncultured Anaerolineales bacterium | reverse complement strand
AACCTCATCCACGAGGATGTCAAAATCGCCCCGCTGACTTCGGTGGTTCGTGATCGCCACACGGAGGGCATACTTTCCCTTTAATGTGGTGTAAGAGGGAACGGCCACGCCGCTCTCATGCAGCCGGAGAAGTATCTCCCGGTTGATGGCGTTGAGAAGAAACTCATCCACATCGTCAGCAACAAACCGGAAGCAAACGATGTTGAGTGAGGTCGGCGCGAGACGTTCGAGATCTTCGGACGTGTCGATTAACTCGCTCAAATACGCCGCTTGTTCAACATTCTGTTTGATCAACCGGCCATATTTGCGAATCCCATACTCCTTGATGGACATCCAGGCTTTTAACGCGCGGAATTCACGCGAAAGCTGAACACCATAGTCGCTGAACCAACGCGTCCCGGCGCCTACCCCGCGTTCGGTGTGTTCCAGATAGTCTGCGGTTAGCGAGAACGACTTTCGATGCGCTTCCTCCTCACGCACGAGCGCACAACCGATCTCGAAGGGCATGTACATCCACTTATGGAGATCGAAAGCCAATGAATCAGCGCGTTCCAAGCCATCCACGAGTTGGCGAAGCTCGGGCGATAGTGCCGCGAGCGATCCAAAAGCACCGTCGACGTGGTACCAGAGATTTTCCCTCGAACTGATTTCCGCGAGGGCATCTAAATCGTCTACGGCGCCCGTGTTCACCGTCCCTGCGTTCCCGATGATGCAGATGGGTTGAAGCCCCTGTGCACGGTCCTCATCGATCGCAGCTCCAAGTTTTTCGATGTCGATCTGGAAGGAATCGTTCACGGGGATTCTTCGGAACGCCTTGTCACCCAGCCCCAGGAGCTCGACCGCTTTCTGCACTGAGTTGTGAGTCTCCGTGGATCCATAGATCGTCAACGGAGCAGGAGCGTGATGCACACCTTCAACCCGGATATCGAAGCCGGCTTTGGTATTCCGTGCGACGGTCAGGCCAACGAGGTTTGCCATCGAACCACCGCTCACAAGGAGCCCACTCGAACTGGGTGGGAAGCCAAACGCTTCAATAAACCACTGAATCACCTGCGCTTCAACATAATTAGCGATGTGGTCACCACCTCCGACATTGGGGTTCATGCCCGCGGCGAGCATCTCGGCGAACATCCCCGTTGTCGTCCCTGTCCCGATGACCCAGCCCCAGAATCGAGGATGGATATTTCCCATGGGATAGGGCTGAATGAACTCAAGGAAATCGTTATAGACCTCCGACGAATCGCTTGGTTCTTGAGGAAGGGGCTCCTCGAAATATGCTTTTACATCCGCTGGAATTGGCTGCCAGACGGGTCGCTCTCTAACCTCTGAGAGATACGTGACCATGTCATCTACCATGCGATGACCCAGCGCCCGAACCTGGTCCCAGTTTTCTGGATCGAGCGTCTCCTCATCGTGAATTGAACTCCGAATAATCTTTTCGGACATCATCTCTCCTCCCCGTATTTGATTATTAGATTTTAAGATATCAACAAGTGGCGCCAGGGTTGTACATCATCCTGGTCATCGGATGTTCGTGAGTGATCGGGAACCAACAATAGGTGGGTCTTTCCATCCATGACCATTGAGATTTCGGACCTGTTCGGTTAGGATTATAACTGACGCAGCGTGCAGAGAGGGTGTCGGACGGATTAAAAAATATCATCCATCGAGCGCCCAGATCTTGCCTCTGCACCTCACCGTATCGCGGTATATTCAATACCATAACTGCGACGAACGAACTTCGTGGAATTCTGGGATAGTGCGCCGAGATTCCATAATAGTGGTTCGTGGTGATATGGAAAGATCTGCTATGAGCTGTGGGCACCCTGCCCTACCCAACCCGTGCTTTCCTTGAAAAACGATGCATTTGGAGGCTGTATATGGCCTTAAAAAAAGCGACACTTAAAGACATGTATTGGGCGATGCTGCTGGCTCGGCGCCTCGATGAACGCGCCTGGGTATTGCATCGTCAGGGGAAAATTGCATTTCACATCTCGGGTATTGGTCAAGAAGCGGCTCAAGTTGGAGCCGCTTTTGCTTTACAACGAGGTGTGGATTGGATCGTGCCGTACTACCGAGATCTTGCCTTGATGATCGCTTTTGATTTTACGGCGAAGGAATACATGCTCAGTCTCTTTGGGAAGAAGGGAGAGACGACCTCGGGTGCGCGTCAGATGCCCAATCATTGGAGTATAAAAAGTGCCAATATTGTGAGTCACTCATCCCCTGTGGCCACCCAAACGTCGCATGCATCAGGCATCGGCCTGGCGATAAAGATGCGCGGAGACGATGCGGTCGTGTTGACAAGCATCGGGGAGGGTTCGACTTCCCAGGGTGAGTGGTATGAGGGTGTGAATTGGGCTGCCATCCATAAGCTGCCGGTGCTCTTTATGGTCGAAAACAACGTTTATGCCATTTCTGTCCCGCAGGATAGGCAAATGGCGGTGGAGAGCGTCGCGGATAAAGCAAAGGGGCTCGGATTACCTGGCCTGAGCGTGGATGGTCTGGATCCCATCGCTGTGCATGAGGCAGTTTCGGACGCTGCGGCTCGTGCTCGCAAGGGAGATGGTCCCACGTTAATCGAAGTGAAGGTCAGCCGGATGACCCCACACTCCTCCGACGATGACGACCGCAGCTATAGGACGCGTGAGGAAGTTGAGGATATGAAGGCGCGCGATCCACTTCCCATCTTTGGCGCACATCTTCACAACAGCAAGATCGTCAGCCAGAGCGATCTTGACCATCTGGACGAAAAAGCAAAAGCTGAGGTTGATGAAGCTGTGGAGCACGCAGAAGGAGCGCCGTACCCAGAGATCGCCGAAGCCATGTACCCAGTTTATGTGGAGGATATCAAGCATGGCTGAAATCACCCTCATCGAAGGTATACGGCAGGCGATGGAAGAAGAGTTGGCTCGGGATGAACGCGTTTTTATCGTGGGCGAGGATGTCGGTGCGCGTGGTGGAGTTTTTCGAGCCACACAGGGTCTGTTTGAGACATTTGGCGGTGAGCGCGTCATCGATTCGCCTCTGGCCGAGCTTTCCATCGTCGGTGTGGGCATCGGCGCCGCGCTTTACGGCATGCGACCGATCTGTGAGATCCAATTTGCTGATTTTATCCATCCCGCTTTCAACCAGATTGTTAATGAAGCGGCTAAGATGTGCTATCGCTCGAACGGTGAATGGACCGTACCACTGGTCATACGTGCACCCTATGGAGGCGGGATCGGAGGCGGCTTATATCATTCACAATCGGTCGAATCCTTTTTCGCACATATCCCGGGCTTAAAGGTCGTTGTCCCTTCGAATCCCTTTGATGCAAAAGGTTTGTTGAAATCCGCGGTCAGAGATCCAAATCCGGTCATCTATTTCGAACCTAAAAAGGGGTATCGGCTCATCCGGGGAGAGGTGCCAGATGATGAAGAGATCCTCGTTCCCTTATCCCGTGCCAGGGTTTCGCGGACCGGTGAGGATTTGAGCGTGTTTGCATATGGAATGATGCATCATTACTGTCTTCAGGCAGCCGATATTCTGGCTGACGAAGGGGTTGAGATGGAGGTCGTAGATCTGCGCACATTGCTTCCCTTGGACAAAGAAACTGTGCTCGGCTCCGTCCGGAAGACGGGTAAGGCGCTCATCGTGTATGAAGATAACCTTACCGGTGGCTATGGCGCCGAGATCGCCGCCATCATTGCCGAGGAGGCGTTCACTGATCTTGATGCTCCTGTACGCCGACTGGCCGGTCCAGACGTGCCAGCGATGCCCTACAGTCATCCACTGCAGAACTGGTTTATGCTCAATACCGAGAAAATCGCTGCAAGTATGAGAAACCTGGCGGCTTACTAATTCCCGAAAGGTGGCCACGGTAAAAGCATTATGGCAGCCGACGGGGTCGCGAGTGTAAGGAACGGAGAAAGTTATGGGAATTGAAGTCATCATGCCCCAGTTGGGCGAATCCGTGATCGAAGGTACGGTGACAAAATGGCTTAAAGATGAGGGAGAGGCAATTGAGGAATTTGAAGCTCTCCTTGAGATCAACACCGACAAGGTGGACACCGAAATCCCGTCACCGGCTTCGGGCGACCTGCTGAAAGTCTATGTGACAGAAGGCGAGACCGTCCGAGCGGGTGCACTACTGGCCTTCATCGGGGAAAAGGGTGAGACGATACCGGAAGGGACGGATATGCAACTTCCGATAGCGGAGGCGGCTCCCACTGTGCCCATCGAGACACAGGCGGCGTCCCCCAAAACAGCGGTTCGCTCTAGCGATCTTGGTTTTATATCCCCAGTTGTAGCCCGAATTGCGGCGGATCGAAATGTCGACTTGTCACGTGTACAAGGCTCGGGGCAAGGCGGGCGTATTACCAAGAAAGATGTGATGGCTTACCTTGATCGGGAAGATACGCTTCAACCCTGGGAACAGCCTGCTTCGGGCGAATTATTCCGACCTTCGGAAGAAGTCTTTGGCGTAGAGGAAAAATCTCCGGGGACAGGAAAACCGGGGACGGTAATCCCTCATGATGCCGTGAGAAAATCTATCGCAGATCACATGGTTCGATCGGTGCATACAAGCCCACATGTAACCACGGTGATGGAGGTGGATTTCAGCCGCGTAGTCGCACACCGATTGAAGAATAAGGAAATCTTCGCTCGTGACGGTGTGAATCTTACTTACAGCGCATATTTCTTGGCTGCATCCGTGGCGGCACTTAAACATGTGCCCATTGTCAACGCTTCCTGGAGCGATGAAGGGGTTATCCTTCACCAAGAGGTAAATGTGGGGTTGGCGGTTTCACTCGGCGAGAAGGGCCTCATCGTACCCGTGATCCGCGATGCCGATCAGCTTTCCCTGCTCGCAATCGCACGCGAGATCAATGACAAGGCTTCACGAGCGCGTGAGGGAAAATTGAATCCAGATGAAGTGCATGGGGGCACGTTCACGATTACGAATCATGGCGTGAGCAATTCTCTATTTGCAACGCCGATCATCAACCAGCCCCAGGCGGCGATCCTGGGCGTCGGCGCAATTCAGAAACGCGTTATCGCAATCGAGGCGAGGACATCCGCTGGGGGTGTCGAGGATGCATTCGCCATCCGACCGATGGTGTACCTGAGTCTGACCTTCGATCACCGCATCCTGGATGGGGCAATTGGAGATGCTTTTTTAGGCAAGGTGGTATCCACGCTCAGTGATTGGTCCTGATCACACATTCACTTCTGTGCGAGTTATTCGTAAGGTCCTATCCATGTAGGGTCGCATCCATCGAGTGCGTTAGAATATAAGTTGAAATCTTGGATAAGGAGACACATATGGCTGAGTATGACGTCATTGTCGTTGGAGCAGGTCCGGGCGGGTATGTCTGTGCGATACGCGCTGCACAGCTGGGAAAGAAGACTGCAATCATTGATAAGGAGTGGCTGGGAGGGGTATGTTTGAACATTGGTTGTGTTCCTTCAAAGTCCCTCCTGCGAAATGCTGAAATTGTCCACACGCTGCAAGAACGCGGCAAGGAATTTGGTTTTAAGATAGAAGGCTTGACGCTGGATTACGGTGCAGCAGTGAAACGGAGCCGACAGGTCTCCAAGAGGCTGACCAAAGGCGTCGAGTTCTTGATGAAGAAGAACAAGATCGATGTGCATATGGGCGAGGCCATGTTTACGGGCGCCAAGGACCTGGAAGTCACCGCTGAAGATGGAACGACGCAGCAGCTTCAGGCGAAAGATATCGTTCTCGCAACGGGTGCGCATCCAATGATGATCCCCGGTATCGAACCAGATGGAACGCGGGTGCTGACGTATCGCGAAGCCATTCTCCAGGAGGACCTGCCGAAGGCGATCGTCATCATAGGTGCCGGGGCGATTGGTCTTGAATTTGCCACAATCTGGAACGCATATGGCGTGGAGGTAACGTTGGTCGAGATGCTGCCCAGAATAGCGCCGCTCGAAGATGAGGACGTGAGCATTGAATTGACGAAGGCGTTCAACAAAAGGGGGATCAAGACGCTCGTAGGCACGCGCGTCGAAAGCGTGGAAGTGCTCAAGACGAAGGTGAAGGTTAAGGTAACGGGTGAAGGCGGCGAGGAGACGTTGGATGCCGAGCAGGCGTTGCTTGCTACCGGCTTTAGACCAAACACCGATGGAATCGGACTGGACAGCACAGGTGTGACCCTCGACGACCACGGCTTTCCCGTCATCGATGATCGCATGGGGACGAACGTCCCGGGGATTTGGGCCATTGGGGATGTCACCGGTAAGCTGATGCTCGCACATGTTGCTTCTGCGATGGGGTTGGTTTGTGCAGAGAACATTGCCGGCGTTGAAACAGTCGTCTTGGACTATGAAATGATGCCAAGAGCGACCTATTGCCAGCCTCAAACCGCATCGTTCGGTTTGACAGAAGCACAGGCGAAGGAACGCGGATATGATCTGAAGGTGGGTAGCTTCCCGTTCCAGGCGAATGGTAAAGCGTTGGGTCTCGGGGATTATGCGGGCTGGGTCAAGCTTGTGACAGACTCGAAGTACGGCGAAATCCTCGGCGCGCATATGATCGGGCCAGAAGTTACCGAGCTTCTCCCCGAGCTCACGCTCGCTCAGATGATGGAGCTTACCCCAGCCGAAATCGCCCGAAATGTCCACGCTCATCCAACTTTGAGTGAGGTTTTGATGGAAGCCGCGCATGACGCGGAGGGACATGCCGTTCATAAATAGCGTAAGAAGATGTAAATCTTAAATATCATTTCAACGGAGCGGATTATGGCCGCTCCGTTTCGCTTCCTGGCAACTGAAATGATGTAGCGTATACTTTTGGGTGGCAGCTCATTGAGAAGGAGGATGGAGAAGATGGGGAATCGAGGTGATATTGTACGGGTTAAAGAACAATATAAGGAGGCGATCCTCGCCAAACCAAACGTTGTCGGTGTGGGTACGGGGTATAAGGTAGTAGGGGGAGTAACTAGCGAAGATTTGTGTATCATGGCGATGGTGAGCAAGAAGATCCCTCGGGCCGGATTAGATCCAGATGCGCTTGTTCCGTCCAAGCTTGATGGCGTGAGTACGGACGTGCTCCAGGTAGGTGTACTCCAAGCACATGGCGGTCGGCTCGAACGCAATCGACCTCTGGTGGGGGGGATCTCTATAGGGCATTACAAAGTCACCGCCGGCACGCTCGGTGGTGTTGTGCGTGACCGAGAGAGTGGTGAGCGGTTCATCCTTTCAAATAATCACGTGCTGGCAAACAGCAATGATGCCCAGATCGGAGACCCGATCCTCCAACCCGGAGCTGCGGATGGCGGTCGGGCCGATGAAGACACGGTCGCGCACCTCGAAAAATTCAGACCGATTCGATTTAATGTGGGCCCGGCAACCTGTGGTGTAGCCAAGGGCTTCGAGAAATTTGGCAACGCCATGGCTGCATTGTTTGGTTCAAAACACAAAGTCAAGACGTATTTTAAAGATCCTGAGGCTTCGAATATTATAGATGTCGCTCTGGCACGCCCGGTTTCTGATGAAATCCTCTCCGACGAAATCCTGGATATCGGTATCCTGAGTGGGACTACTTCTGCACAGCTTGGTCAATCCGTTCGGAAATCCGGGCGTACTACGGGCTATACGATGGGCAAAGTTGTGGTTCTCGATGCAACAGTCGATATCCAGTATGGGGAGCGAGCGGCTCGCTACGAACGTCAGATCGTCACAGATGGCATGTCCAGCCCTGGAGATTCGGGCTCTCTGTTGGTTGCAGCAGATTCCTTGCTGGTGGTCGGATTGCTCTTTGCGGGTTCTGACCAGGCGACCATCTACAATCCCATTAATCTCGTCTTGGACCAGCTCGGAGTGGTTCTATGAACGCGAACCTCGATCAAGACATGTTTTCAGCTTATGAGCGGGTGGCGAGCGTAAAAGAAGCTTTCAAGGAGGATTTGCTC
>CBDVCG010000068.1:0-7951 GCA_965372425.1 uncultured Anaerolineales bacterium | reverse complement strand
CATCCGATGAAGATCAGAATCAGGGTGAGGGCGAGGATAGTGAAGAAAATTCTGACGCTGAGCAGAGTGATTCCAACAGCTCTGATGAAGAACCATCCCCAGGCAATGAGCTCAATGAGAGCTCAGAACAAACCAATAATTCAGACCAACAGGATGACGACGGGAGCGATGGCGAGGAGGCAGAGAACGGTTCTCCAGGCCAATCTGATGGATTTCAGGAAGAGGGTGAGGAGAAGGGGCAAAGCGGCAGCTACATAATCGAACCCGGGGAGAGGATGAGCGAGGAACAAGCGCGACAACTTCTCGCCGCAATCGCCGAGAACAGCGAAACATTGATGGAAAAACTTGGGCAAATCTTCTTCGTTCCATTCGGCGCCCCCATACAGGATTGGTGAAATGATGAAAACTAAGATAGCGATTTCCGCAATCATAAGTGTGATCTTCGCCGGTATGCTTGCACCGAATTCAAGCGCTCAATCAATGGATGTCGTAGAAGCGTTTGTGGATCGCGATCTCATTTATCTTAATGAACAGCTCACGCTCACCGTCGTGGTTAACACCGATGGCGCTAAAGCCTCCCTGCCAGAACTCCCACCGCTGGGCGCATTCACGATAGTGGACAGCAGATCTGGATCGCAGATTTCCATCGTAAACGGGCAGATGAGCACACAGGCATACTACCAATACACACTTCAAGCACGCCAGATCGGAGAGCACGTCATCGATCCGATTAAAGTAACTTTAGACGGCTATACCTACAATTCTATCCCGATAAAAATTCAAGTGGAAGCTGGGCCCGGCCAAACATCGCCCAGGGCTGTTCAACCCAGCCAATTCATTCTTCCGGGTTTCCAATTGCTCCACCCCGGTGGTCTGCCCTCCATCGCCGATCTACTCTCCATATTGAATCCCAGCATCGCATCAAATACTTTGCCGCGACGCTCGAACGTTGAGATTCCTCAAGCGCTTCAGGGTCAGGATTACTACCTTGAAGCCAGGGTGGATAATGCGACGCCATATCAGGGCGATCAGGTGGTGTACGAACTGCGGTTCTTTTGAGTCGTTGACCCCTACCAAGAGCCCGACCTTATCACACCGTCCTTCAGCGGGTTCTGGAAATACGATGAGGGCGGTGAAGAGGAGTACATTGTCACAGCCGTGGGACGCGATTACGTTGTGCATGAAAAGACGGTGGTTCTATTTCCGACTGTGGCCGGCGAGGTGGTGATCGACCCAGCGCAAGTGGTGATTCCACCTGATGTGGTTAGCCGAGGCGGAACGCTCATGGGAGATCCTGTTGGGCTTAATGTGATGCCGCTGCCCCAGCCAGTGCCGGAGGGTTTTTCAGGCGCCGTTGGTTATTTTCAGATTCACACCGAAGTAGATGTCCACGAAATTGAGCTTGATGGAGCGATTATCCTGCGAGTGACGCTGCAGGGCATCGGCAATCTTGAGGCCGCGATTGAACCAGAATGGGTAGATAGTGACGACTGGCGTTCATTTGATAGCTCTGTTGAGCGACTCGCTCTATTTGAAGATGGACAGATTGTTGGTGTGCTGCAAAGCGAGCGGACCCTGATTCCGTCAAAATCAGGTCAATTGACTATTCCATCTATTCAATACAACTTCTTCAATCCGGCAAACGGGATGTACGAAACGACGAGTACGGAACCAATCACCATAACCGTGCATGGGGATCAAGCATCCAATCCGCAAGCCATTCAAGCTCAGGAACCATCTCTTGTCGATGCGAACACGATAGCTTCCATACGACCATTAAAAGAGAGCTTCAAGACATGGCGTGAAGAACATCCTGCTCTTGTAGAACAGAACGCTTATTGGATGTTGTGGTCTTTACCTGTATTCCTTCTCGTCGGACACTTTTCACTAACATTAATTAATCGCCAGGATAATAAAAAGATAATGGACAAACGAAAGAAAAAGGCGGAAAGGAACGCTCATCGCATGCTCAAGCAAGCTGTAAAAGATAGCGAAAATGCTTACGAGGTCGCCGACCGCGCTCTCCACGGCTACATTCAGGACAAGTTAGGAATCTCTATCCGGGGTCTCCGGATGATTGAAATAGGCGTGATCCTTGAAGAGGCTGGTGTCCCCAGGAGCGACGCTTCGAGGGTCATGGACATGTTGACATTATGCGAATCGATGAGGTTTGCACCGTTCTCCACGAAGGATACGAAGAATGAATTGCTTGACGAAACTGAAGAGATCATTCGTGCTCTTGAAGATTCGTTATAAACATAAGCTCATAAAAAGATAGTGTGAATTTAAATGTCACAGCCCGAGTTTAATATGGAAGGTGTATCATGATCCGCAAACTGATTTCCCTGACCTTCATCATCCTATGCAGCAGCGTCTGGTTATACCTGATTAATTCGATTCAGGTGTCCGAAAAGATGGCAGATTCAGATGCCATGGATGCTGCAAATGCTTTATATGAAGATAGGCATTATGCGGAAACCATCCAAATCTACGAGCAGATTGTATCCACGGGTGTGAGAGATAGCCGCGTGTTCTTCAATCTAGGAAACGCTTATTTTCAAAACGGGGACATAGGGCGGGCGATCCTGAACTAAGAAAGAGCATCGGAGATCACGCCAAGAGATCAGGATATCAGACATAACCTGGCTCTCGCAAGAGCCGAAGTTGGAATATCAAATGACCTTCCCGCAGTCAACCCGCTTTTCGAAATCGCCAGCCTCAGTAAAGCGTGGGTGAGTCTTAATGAGATCTCAGTAATCGTTCTGGCTGCCTGGACCACTTCAGGATTCCTTATCCTCATCTACCTCATCTTGTCGAAATCAAGCATGAGAAAGTTGATAGGCGCTTTGGCCGTCATCTCTTTTGTCATAACATTAGGTGCATCGATTCCCTTCGCAGCACGGATCATGTCAGATAGCAGGGCGAGCACCTCGATCGTCACAAAGCCAAATACGTTCCTGAAAGATCACCCAAAGGGTGATTCCGAAGGAGGTATCGAGCTTCCCGCAGGTACGCGCACCCAGGTGATCGAACAACATGGCAACTGGGTCCTGCTCAAGACCTTGGACCAGATCATTGAAGGCTGGGCGCCGGAGGACACCATCGAGTCCCTTGCTTCCTAACGCGACCGCTGTGTAAGCGCGCAAATTCGAAGTTTTACGCCTTGAAAGAAATGTGTACAATCACACCATCCTGTGTCCGTGGCATCGAAGGAGAGGCAAATCGGCGCACACATACTTGTCGTAGATGATGACACGCTGCTCAGACGGAGCTTGAGCCTCCAGTTAGAACAGGCAGGGTTTCGCGCGAGTACCGCAGAATCCGCGGAGGATGCCATCCCGCTCGCACAGCGTGATCCTCCCGATCTTATATTGCTGGACATTGGCTTACCCGGTATGGACGGTATGGATGCATTGAAGGTATTCCAGGACGAGATGGACATACCGGTGATCTTTTTAACCGCTCGCAGACGTGAGCTCGACACAATCCTGGGGCTTGAGCTTGGTGCAGATGATTACATCACCAAGCCATTCAATCCAGATATTCTCATCGCTCATATTAAAGCCGTGCTCCGAAGGGCGAGTAAGGAAACTGTTTCCCGAGATTCTGGAACGTCAGTGCAGGTGGGAGACTTAATCATAGATCCGTCCGCACATACAGTAGAAATCGCGGGCGATCAACTCGAACTCACTGCCAGGGAATTCGCTTTGCTGCACGCCCTTGCTCTCGAGCCTGGGGTGGTAATTTCTGTAGACGATTTGCTAACCCGAGTCTGGGGCGCAGAATTTATTGGTGAACCTCAGGTGGTATACGTGCATATTCGTTGGCTTCGTGAAAAGATCGAAGACGACCCTCAACACCCCCAACGGATCATGAACGTACGGGGGGTTGGGTACAAATTAGTCCCTCAAACTGAATTAAAATGAAGACATTAAGAGGTCAGTTCATCCTCAGCCACATCCTCCCAATATTGTTCGTCATCCCCGTCACCGCACTCGCGCTTGTGTACATTCTTGAGACTCAGGTCCTCCTGGGTGAACTATCACGAACCCTGAAGGAAGAGGCCTACCTCATCGCAAATATCATCCGGAGTCGTCCGGAGATATTATTCGACGAAGTCGCCGCAGAGACGTTTCTCTCCCGTGAAGGACAAATCATCCGAGGACAAATCGCGCTCATCCAACCGGATGGTGATTTATTTGCAGGTACGCTTGGTGTCAATATCGAAGAATTACGTGAGGTTGGTCTCGAAAACGCGCTTGAAGGCAAGGCTTCCCTCATCATCATTCGTCAACTGCAAGAAGAAGGCGCCAGGATATGGATACCGCTGATCGACATTAATCACGGGCTCTTAGGGGTTTTGACGGTATCGCAAAATCTTGATGATTTATCTTCAAGTTTAGACACACTACGTCGGATAATCGTGGGAACTTTAGGGGTAGAACTCCTCCTCGCGGGATGTATCGGACTTTTGCTGGCTCTGCGACTCGAACGACCAATTCGTAAAACCAGCGATGCTATCCTCCAAATTGCTGAGGGTGGCTCCACAGACGAAATTAAGGAAGAAGGCCCTCGTGAGATGAGGGCACTTGCAGCGACCGTTAACTATCTCACACGCGAGCTCAACGCACAGGAAGCATTGAGAAATCGAATGCTTGCAAATGTCGTTCATGAGATTGGTCGACCGCTTGGAGCGATCCATTCCGCAATTTATGCAATTATTCAGGGTGCCGCCGAGGATGATGCAACTCGAGATGAACTTCTACATGGGATGGATAGAGAAATTCAAGGTATGCAAATATTATTGGAAGATCTCACGCTGATTAAGGGTCAACTAGATAAGCCTCTCGAGTTGGACTTAAAACCAGTGGAGCTCTCAGCGTGGCTAGTCTCTACATTGCTCCCCTGGCGATCAGCGGCACAGGATAAAGGGATCACGTGGAAAACAGATATCCCCAAGGATCTCCCCACGATTACGCTCGATCCGCACCGTATGTCACAAGCGCTGGGCAACCTGCTCAGCAACGCCATTAAGTACACACCACCTGAGGGTAAAATCGATCTGTCGGCTGGAAGGACTGCCAACGAAGCCTGGATCAGTGTCAGGGATACTGGCCTAGGAATTTCCCTCGAGGAGCAGGACAAGGTCTTTGAACCGTTCTATCGAAGTACGAAGGAAAGACGATTTCCACAGGGATTAGGCCTTGGTTTGACGATCGCACGGGAGTTGATCGATGCGCATGGTGGGGATCTTAAAATCGAATCGGCCCCCGACGAAGGATCTAAATTTACCATTACCATTCCACTATCCAGCATGATCCCCCCATCTATCTAAGATCTCCTGCATCCTTCGCACTATATCCTTAATACGAGCGCATCCGAACGAGGTTCCCCGTAAACCACGACGCAATCCTCGACAAAGCTCCAAGCCATGAGCAAGAGAGTTAATGACTATATGGCTATGCGAATACCAATGTTCTGTAAGGTCGCTGTAAGGTCGTGAAGGACAGCATGAATGATAGGATAAAGGCGCAAAGCGCTCCACATGGCGGTACCGGAGAGAACAGTATACGAGATGAGTTAGGGTGTCTAGAGACAGGGCTCTGCGTGAGTTTCCTGCCTGCACTCCAAAGATGGAATTTTATCTCCAGGTACCTGCAGTGGTCCCGCACTTTGCTCTCCTCCTCCCCAGAGCCCCCTCCTATTGTTTGGGGGCTCTGCTGGCAAATACAGAAGCCATTGACTATAATCTTCGCCAGCTAACCCTATGGCTGGCCGGGTTGACGTGTCCTTGGAGGTAACATGGGAGAGGACTCACTCACTGTCCTCTACGTTGAAGATAACGTCGACAACCGGATTCTCGTCAAGCGCGTCCTACAAGCAGAAGGCTATTCGTTCTTGGGGGCAGGCGATGCTATGGAAGGGATGCAGCTGGCACACGAACATCGCCCTGACGTGATCCTGGTCGACATCAACATGCCTGAGATGGACGGGCTGACGATGACGTCTCATTTAAAGACGGATCCCGTCTTTTCCACGACACCCGTAATCGCTATCACTGCAAACGTGATGAAAGGTGATCGGGAACGGAGTCTATCAGCGGGTTGTGACGGCTATATCCAAAAGCCCATCGATGTCGACCAACTCCCCAACCAGATAGTACGAATCTTGCATCCATAATCTGCAATCAGCCGGCTGGCGAAAAGGGAAGATAGTTTGCCAGATCAAAAGCAAGAGATAAATATCTTGATAGTCGAAGATACAGTCTCAAACTTTGTGCTTATGGCGCGTATGCTCGAACATGTGGGCATTACGTGCGAATGGAAAACGTCTGGATACGAAGTTGTCGAGTATGCAGACACTCTCCCGAAGCTCGATCTCATCCTCATGGATATTCGACTCCCATATGAAGATGGATATCAGGCGTTGAGAAAGATTCGGGCTTCTCAATCGCTTAAGGACATCCCCGTAGTCGCTGTCACCGCGTATGCAAGCGAGGAACAAATGGAAAAATCCCGCACCGCTGGATTTGATGGCTTCATCGGCAAGCCCCTTGATCCCGATCGATTTCCAGATCAGATCAGGCAATCTCTGGCGGGCGATCAAGTCTGGGAGGTCACATAACCATGCTTGATCGAATCACAAGACCACAAACCTCGGACCCTGAATTTCGGGGACGTCTGGGACGGAGAATGGCCATTGTTTTCCTCCCTCTCATTTTAATACCCCTGCTCATACTCGGCATAGGAGCTTATCTCCGTTCTCGATCCTTGCTCGAAGCGCAAGCCTCCAGCCAGATGACTTCCGCAGCGCAAGCCCAAGTAAGAGTCATCAATGAATGGGCGAGTGACCGCGAGGAAAGATTGCAGCTAGGTAGTCAGCGATCTGATCTACGCCAGGCCGCGAGCATCCTCGCGCGATCTTCTCTGGGATCATCTGCATCGAGACAGGCGTCAGATACCGCGCTGAATGAGTTAGAAGACCTTAAAACCCGACAGGGAGAATTGCTTTTCTCTGAAATGGTTATCGTCCGTCTCTCCGACGGAGAGGTGCTCGCTTCGACCAATCCTGATTGGACCGAGGAGATTTCCACCTCGGTGGCTGACGGGATCGTCTCTTTCTCAGATGTAGAGACCAATCCAATTTATGATGAGGCTTTATTTTCTCCAAAAGATCTCGCATTTCTCACAACCATCCCCCTTCAGCCGACTACGGGTGAAAACCCAGAGGTAATTCTCGTGGGCGTAAATATTGGCCCTCGTCTGGGTGCATTAATGACGGATATGCAGATATTCTGGGAACAACGGGGCGTCTATCGTGTCGAGCGTGGGCGTACATTTGTGCTCCTTGCCCCCGATGTGCTGATTGAACTCTTACGTTATGGCACTTCCCCGGAGACAACCGACGGCCAAAACCATCCCATCTTCGCAAGCGCTCAGCTGGAGATCTCGGGAATCGAAGAATATCCCGGTCCTCAAGGTGATCTTGTACTGGCGGCTTATGAGTGGATTCCTGAGTGGGATATCGGGATCGTCGCCGAGCTTCCTCAGGAGGATATCTTCGCGGAGATCAACGATCTCGCACCCTTCATCATCATCCTGATCGTGGCAGCAACAGTCCTGACCATCGTTTCGGTCATAGTCATCGGTAATCGTATGTTGCGACCGCTCGGAACGCTCACAGAATTTTCTGCACAGCTCGCACGCGGAGAGTGGGGCTCGAGAGTCCCTGTAGACCGAGACGACGAGATTGGCGCACTTGCTCATGGATTCAATCGTATGGCTGATGATCTCAGTGGTTTGTATCGCTCGCTGGAGGAAAGGGTTGATGCCCGAACGCTCCAGGTTCGGACAGCCTCTGAAGTCGCTCGTGCAGTGATATCAACCCCTTCGCTGGATGATCTGCTCAGACGAGCCGTTGAACTTATTAAGCAGCAATTTGATTACTACCA
>CBDVCG010000067.1:0-8195 GCA_965372425.1 uncultured Anaerolineales bacterium | reverse complement strand
AGCAGCGATCCTATCTCCGGCCCAGATTCAATTCCCAGCAGGGCCATCATCTCATCCCCTTTCAGAAACGGTTCCGGACTGAAGCTATCATGAGGGGTCTCAAAATAGGCTGAGAAGAAACTTTCCGCAGTTTCAAGTTGGATTGCCCAGCTCCTCTGATCTGGCGGAGACGCTTCTGCTCCAATCACTCGAGCGAGGTAGAGCAATATGCCTGCAACACCAGCCTCGCCAACCTTACGGTAATAACGATACATGTTTCTCGGAGTATCTGAAGGCGCCCTCCGACCATCCCCGAACTCTATCTGGGAATTTAGACATTTCCTTATCCATACCACCTCCAGGTTGCTCAGACGGAGTGTCCTGGAGATTCTTTCCGCCTTCTTCGCATGTTGGATATGAAGGGAAATTTCTCGTTCAGTGAGAGGAGAACTGCTTCGTATTTCTCCTGGGGGTGCCGCCAATAGCGCTGCAAAGTAGAAGAGTTGAACGATCCTATGATCATAACCCATGTAGCGATTGAGGTAACTATTGATGCTCGGGCGGAATCGACCTAGCTGTGTGATGGTTAGCCCGAGCGTGGCATTTGCTACCGCATCTGGATTCTTAAGGTCGTCGAGAATCGCCGTCAGGTTTACCGCCGCGGCAACCACGTGTAAGGAACCTGGAGCCATCGGATGCGGTTCAAGATCACCCCCCGCCCCCGAGCTTGAAAAGACAATCTGCGTGATCCCAAAGTGATCTAATAATCGCAGGGCTCGTTCGGGGCGTGGATCCTTGAGCATTTCGAACAGCTCATCCCTTTTCCGCTCGGGGCTAACTCCAACTAATCCCGGGATACCTTCACGGACCAACTCCACTGTGTCCGGCACGATCTGAAATTTAAGTTGCGATGCTAATCTGACCGCTCGAATCGTGCGGACGGGATCGTCCATAATCGAACTTTTCGAACAGACCCGCAATTTGGAATCTCGGAGATCCTGGACTCCCCCACAAGGATCGAGTAATTCTTCCTCACTAAGAACATCGTATCCCATTGCGTTCACCGTGAAATCACGGCTCATCAGATCCGTTTCGATATCAGCTCCCCGTAACCTGGCAAAGTCGTATGTGCGCAGCAGGTGCCCATGCTCCTGCTCGACTACGCGCGCGGTCCCTCGACTTTGGTCGAGGATGTAAAATCCTGCGTTGAGGTCATCAGCAAATTGACGGGCCAGATCGACAGCATCGCCATCGACGGCAAAGTCGTAGTCACTCACCTCCCGATGGAGAAAGTTGTCACGAACTGCCCCGCCGACGAGCCATACTTTATCGCGCAGACCTGAGGCATTGATTGATCTAATCAATGACGGGAGAAATGAGGCCGAGAGGACCTTCATCGTAGAACCCTAGTCGGGTGGGATGTATTTATCCGGACGGACCACGCCAATAAATGGAAGATCGCGATAATACTCATCCAGATCGAGACCATAACCAAACACAAATTTATTTGGGATTGTAAATCCAGTGTAATGAATGGGAACATATGTCTCACGGCGCTCGGATTTGTCTAATAGGGTACAAACTCGCAGACTATTCGGATTACGAGTCTCGAATAACTGCAGGACCGAGGCGACGGTATTGCCGCTGTCGATAATGTCCTCCACAAGCAGCAGGTCCATATCTTCAACGGACGTCTTCAGGTCCAGCGTGATTCGAACCTGACCACTAGATTGTCGTGCGCCAGCGCCATAAGACGAAACAGCCATAAAATCGATCGTATGAGGAACTGAAATCGCTCGCATGAGATCGGTCAAGAACATCACCCCGCCGCGCAAAATACAAGCAAGCATCAATTCTTTACCTTCGTAGTCGCGGCTGATCTCTTCCCCCAGCTCTTTTATCCTGACCTGGAGCTCTTCTTCCGTGATTAGAACCTCCTGCAGAAACTCTGTGTGATCTTGCATATCAGTCCCTTGGAACCTGATGATGCTCACGACATCGAGCCTCATACATCTCACTGGTGCCCACGACTACCACAGGATCATCATAATGAGCGGGTTCACCATTGATAAGCCGCTGCGTGCGCGAGGCCAGGCCCCCACACACCATACAAATCGCATGAACTTTATCAACCCGCTCAGCCCTCGCCATCAATTCGGGCATTGGACCAAAGGGCTCAGATCGGAAATCTTGATCCAGGCCTGCAACGATCACCCGTAACCCTCGATCTGCCAGGGCCTCAACTGATGCGCTTATGCCCTCATCAAAAAATTGTGCTTCATCGATCGCAACCACTGTTGTATCTTCCTCAAACAGCTCCATGATTTCGCTTGAGATCTTGATTGGCGTGGCATCGAATTCAGACCCTGCATGTGAGGCTAACTTTTTTTCACTGTAACGCGTATCGATTGTGGGCTTGAATACCTGGACTTTTTGACGAGCAATTTTCGCTCTGCGCAAACGACGTATAAGTTCATCGGTTTTTCCACTGAACATGGATCCCGTGATAACTTCGATACTCCCGGTTGAATGTCGCATCTATCCCTCATCTGTAGTATATAAAATGGGCAGGTGATTACTCACCTGCCCAGAGTTTACACTACGCTTGCTGGTTGGCAAGCTCTTACTCAACTTGGGGTTCGTTCTCAGCTTCCGGCAGTTTATAATCCCTTCGTTTTAATTCCCGCTTTAAGTCCGCCAGGCTCTTTCTCCCAAAGCCATCCAATGCCAGCAGAGCATGATCCCCCTCAGCCATGAGATCTAAGGCCTGACCAACATTTTTGATACCCGCTTTCTCGAGAGTGCCCTCGACACGCTTACCTAATTCGAGATCAGCGATGAGTACATCAGGGGAGGTTTTATCTTCCTCGCGTGTTTGGACCTCTTCAATATAATCCTGCCGTGCCTGCAGCTTCTTATAGAATCGATCCACCTGTCCTTCGGTATCCACTATTCTTTGCTCACCGGTATAAAACGGGTGACAAGCTGAACACACGTCAGTGCGGATGAGCTCGGCCGTAGATCCAGTGGTCCAGGAGTTTCCACACGCACAAACTACTTTTGCTTCCTGGAAATATGTCGGATGTATATTTTCTTTCATGCTGCACCAATCACACCATTCTCATTTATTATCGGATAGATTATGGATCATCCGAGATGAACGAATCTTATTTCTCTTGGTCGGCAACAACGTTCACTCGCTTGCGGTCTTTCCGAACATAGTCGAAATAGATGAACCCGTCTGCGATCGCAAACAGTGTATCGTCCCGACCTTTTTTAACATTTAATCCAGGGTGAATTCGTGTGCCTCGTTGGCGGACAATAATGTTTCCCGAGCGAACGAATTCGCCACCGAATTTCTTTACGCCTAGGCGTTTTGAATGACTATCACGCCCGTTGCGACTTGATCCACCGCCCTTTTTATGTGCCATTGCAAACCTCGTCTCTCTTACTTCTCGCTCGAATCTTTCTTCGAGGTCGTGGTTTTCTTCGAGGAAGAAGTTGGCTTGGAAGTTGTTGCCTTACTCGCCGGCGCCTTCTTCGTCGTACTCTTTTTGGTACCTGAACTAGACTTCGTAGTCTTCGCTTCTGTGACAGTAGAGGCTTTCTTTGCCGCAGTTGTCTTCTTGGGTGCTGCCTTCGGCTTCTCTACCGCTTTCGTGGTTTTCTTTGCAGGAACCTTAAGGCTGATCGAGTCTATCGTCACTTGAGTATATTGCTGGCGATGCCCTTGCTTCTTGCGATACCGTTCTTTGGGTATGTACTTAAAAACGATTATTTTCGGTCCTTTTATCTGGTCGGTCACTTCCCCTTTTACGGCTGCACCGTTCACGTGGGGCTTGCCCACTTGAACCTTTGTTCCATCAACGGTCAGTAGGACTTCCTTAAACTCAATCTTGCTTCCTACCTCCAGAGCCAGGCGATCGATATTAATGGTCTCGCCTTCTCTGGTGATGTACTGCTTTCCCCCGGAAATAATTACTGCGTACTTCATTCTCGATTCTCCAGCTTCTCTTCACCGATCTACCTGCGGAGAGAAATACGCCGCCGGGTGTCGGGAAAGTTGGGGATACATACGCCCGCCCCAGCTCCGAAGCTCTGGGGCAGGCGACGGGATTATAACCATCACCCGGTGTGCTGTCAACATGGTCCGGGTTACAGCGCTTAATCTGCTGCTACAGATTCCGGTTCAGGGACCGGCGCCTCCACTTCGGGTAATTCTTCAACTTCAAGAACACCGTCAATGCGTTCATCATGCAGGGCTACTTCCGTGCCGGGGAAACCGGTCCCAGCAGGAATGAGCTTGCCAATAATCACGTTCTCCTTAAGGCCTCGTAAATAATCCACCTTGCCTTCGATCGCCGCTTTTGCAAGGACCTTTATGGTGTGCTGGAACGAGGAAGCCGAAAGGAATGACTCCGTACTGAGCGACGCTTTTGTGACACCAAGAAGCACCTGCATCGCATTAGCTGGCGCCTTTCCCTCTCCCAACATCTGTTCATTCATTCGCTGTAAGTACCTGCGATCGACCAAGTCTCCGGGCAAAAGGTCAGTATCACCCGGCTGCGTGATCTGAACCTTCGAAAGCATCTTTCGAATAATAACCTCGAAATGTTTATCATTGATGTTCTGACCCTGTGAGCGATAAACCTTTTGAACCTCAGTCATAAGATAAAGCTCACATGCCTCCCGACCCAGGACTCGCAGGATGCGGTGTGGGTTGAGCGAACCTTCCGTAATCTGGTGCCCGGCTTCGATTTTTTCCCCTTCTTTCACGAGCAGGCGCGCGCTTGGGGGAATCTCATACTCCACCTCTTCCGAGTGATCGTAAGAGACTGTAACTTTCCGGTTCTTGATCCGCACCCGTCCGCCATGCGTGGCTTCGATCGTGGAATCACCGCGTTGAGCGATGAGCACTCCGGTCTCAATTTCGTCGCCGCTTTCGATTTTTAGTGACCAGTTGCCCGGGACGGTGTATTCATCTTTGATCAATTCGCTGTTTCGAACTTCGATGACTCTCGGTCCATCTGGGACCTCAGGCATGTGAATGTGAACCGTGCCAGATATCTCCGAGATCACAGCCTCACCCTTCGGTTTCTTGCGTGCTTCAAAGAGTTCTTCAACGCGTGGCAAACCGGTCGTAATATCGCCTCCAGCAGCAACACCGCCCGTGTGGAAAGTCCGCAAGGTTAACTGCGTGCCTGGTTCACCGATCGACTGTGCGGCGACGATGCCAACTGCAGCACCGAGTTCAACAACATTGCCCCTTCCAAGATCCAGACCGAAGCACTTCTGACACATGCCAAATTGCAGCTCGCACGTGAGAGGTGATTTGATGAAGATCTCTTCAACGGCTGAATCTTCGATGAGCTGGGCTTTGTCAGCAGTAATTAGCTCGTCAGGCTTGAGCAGGATTTCTCCTGTATCCATGTCAGCGACCTTCTCGATCACATTGCGGCCAACGATGCGCGCCGAGAATTCTTGTCCAGCGACATCATCCGATCTCCGGATCCAGATCCCCTGCTCTGAACCGCAATCCTCAGCATTGATAATGACATCCTGAGCGACATCCACGAGCCTGCGCGTGAGATACCCAGCGTCCGCTGTTCTGAGAGCAGTATCCGTAAGTCCTTTGCGAGCACCATGGGTCGAGATGAAATATTCCAGCGTCGTGAGACCATCTCGGAAACTCGATCGGATCGGTAAAGGGATAATGCGACCAGCAGGATCTGCCATCAACCCACGCATCCCGGCCAACTGAGAAATCGGCTGGAATCCACCTTTTGTAGCCCCAGAAATTGCCATCGTGCTTAAGTTACCCGTCGGATCCATCGATGCCCTGACCGCATCGGCGACATTTTGGGTGGTCGCCTGCCAGAGCTCGATGATGCGTTCCGTTTGTTCCTGCTCCGTGAGCAAACCTCGGCGGTAGTCGTTTCGTACGACTTCGGTTTTTTCGAGCGTTTCAGAGATAATCTCCCCCTTCTCAGGTGGAACCGTGATGTCTGAAACCGCGATCGTCGTTCCGGATCTCGTGGCGTAGAGGAATCCAATGTCCTTGATCGCATCAACTATATCCGGCGTGCCATCTTCACGGAGCAAATCGTAAATCTCACCAACGAGATCCTGGATGCTCCCCTTATCGAGCACACGGTTCATGAACTGCATCTCTTCTGGAAGGACGCGGTTAAAAAGAACACGTCCAACGGTAGTATCGATCACCCGCTTTTCTGGAGCTTCGAGCCGCACATCATTTTCGTCATACCAAGTCATTATATAAATCTTGATGGGAGCATGAATGGCGACATAGTCAAGAGCATAAGCCATCTCAACTTCGTCAATATCTGAGAAAGCCATACCCGCCCCCTTATGTTCCCTGGCTTCATCCAGCATCGTGAGGTAATAAACACCGAGGACCATATCCTTTGTGGGGCCGACAACAGGTTCCCCATCGGCTGGCTTTAACAAGTTCACACTCGACAGCATGAGCCTCCGGGCTTCTTCAACAGCCTTATGGGATAGGGGCAAATGCACTGACATCTGATCACCATCGAAGTCGGCGTTGAACGCTGCACATACCAGAGGGTGGAGCTGAATAGCTTTCCCTTCTACGAGTATGGGTTCGAAAGCCTGGATGCCCAAACGGTGCAACGTTGGCGCACGGTTGAGCAGGACGGGGCGATCTTTGATTACTTCCTCTAGAACTTCCCAAACCTCCGGTCTTTCTCTTTCAATGATTCGTTTTGCGCCTTTTACATTCGCGGCGTAGTTGTACTTCACCAATTTCGAAATCACGAACGGTCGATAGAGCTCCAAGGCCATGGTCTTTGGAAGCCCACATTGGGATAGTTTCAGATGCGGGCCGATCACGATAACCGAGCGTCCAGAATAATCTACCCGTTTCCCGAGCAGATTTCTCCGGAACCGCCCCTTCTTTCCTTTAAGCATATCGCTGAGTGATTTGAGTTCTCGGCGTCCGCGTCGAGAAAGCGCTTTGCCTCGCTGCGAGTTATCGATCAAAGAGTCAACTGCTTCCTGCAACATTCGTTTTTCGTTTCGAACGATGACGTCTGGCGCACCGAGCTCGACGAGTCGCTTCAAACGATTATTCCGATTGATGACTCGACGATAGAGGTCGTTGAGGTCAGATGTTGCAAAACGACCACCATCCAACTGTACCATCGGTCGGAGATCAGGTGGGATGACGGGCAACACTGTCATCACCATCCATTCGGGCATATTTTCAGAACGGCGAAATGCTTCAACGACCTTTAGCCTCTTGGTCGCCTTCTTCTTTCGCTGTTTGCTCTTGGTAGTGCGCACCTCCGTCCAAAGCTCCTCCGCCAGTTCATCAAGGTCGAGCTGTTTCAGGATGTCGTAAAACGCCTCGGCGCCCATGTCTGCGCGAAAAACCTGGCCATACTTGGACTTGAGTTCTCGGTAGCGGGTCTCTCCGAGGAAAATCATTTGCTCGATGGCGATCAACTCATCCCTGTCAGTTTCCTGCTCTACTTTTAAGGCAATACGATCTTCATCGATAATGTCCTCGGCCTGTGAAAGTGCCATATCTGCTTCGGCTTTAATTTCCTCGACATCTAGCTTAAGCTGGTTCAACTCGCTATCGCGTTGATCTTTTACTTCCGCCTCGACCTCGTCCAGCTTGGATTTAACCGCTTTCTGAACTTTTTTAATATGATCCTTGTTGATCGTGTCGCCCTTCTCCGCGATCAGTGTATCCGTAGCTTTGAATTCAATCGGTGCTCTTATCGCCTTGCCCTCTTTTTCAGTGAGAGAACTTTCGAGGCGCTGACCCTCGCGGATTACAGGAGCGATTATTTCAGCAACCTGCTCATCATAGGAGGTCTTGATTTCCTTCTTCCGTCGATCAAGTTCATCAAGGGCCTCTTTCCGCTGAGCCTTAATCTCAGCGATACGCCCACTGATCGCATCCTTATCTTCCGTCTCAAGGCGAGCAATTTCATCCTCGATACGGATTAGAGCTTTACGTCGAGAATCTTCATCCACATACGTGACCACGTATTGAGCAAAATACAACACGCGATCGAGATTCCTGCGAGAAATATCAAGAAGCAACCCAAGAAAGGAGGGGACGCGACGGGTATACCAAACATGAGCAACCGGGGCGGCAAGGGTGATGTGACCCATACGTTCACGTCGTACAGATGAACGGGTCACTTCTACACCACATTTTTCGC
>CBDVCG010000066.1:0-8288 GCA_965372425.1 uncultured Anaerolineales bacterium | reverse complement strand
TGTTTCAAGAACACATCCACACATGTTGCGGCGGTTGCTTGAAATGGAAGTGCCCGAGATCAATCAGGGTCTCGTGGAGATAAAGGCAAGTGCTCGGGAAGCGGGTAAGCGGGCGAAGGTAGCCGTGACCGCGTTACGAGATGGCGTCGATCCGGTTGGGGCCTGTGTCGGAATGCGCGGTGTACGTATCCAATCGATCGTGCGCGATCTGAATGATGAAAAAATCGATGTCATTGAATGGAACCCTGATTCGGCCACCTTTATCTCAAAATCTTTGAGCCCCGCACGTGTTTCAGGTGTCTATCTCGATGACGATCCTAGTCGAGGGAAGACAGCAATGGTCGTCGTCCCCGAGGATCAACTTAGTCTGGCGATTGGAAGAGCCGGGGTCAATGCACGCCTTTCAGCCAAACTTACCGGTTGGCGAATAGATATTAAAAGCCTCCCCGAGGCAGCCATTGAATCCATGGCGATGCTCGAGTCTGCACCAGAATATAAAGCCTTCGCGGCGGAAGAGGAAGAAGTTCTGGTACAGGTGGAGTCGATTCTCACGAAGAAATCTGAAGGTCGCCCGGTGACACCTGAGGAATACCAGGTTCTAAGAGGATTCGTTGAGCGCATCCAGAGAGAAGTTGAAGGACAACGGGATGTCATTCGACAAGCCGAACGGCAAAAGCTCGAAGACGTACGTGCATCCTATCCTGTCACAGCCTATGATGTGCCGTTACCAGAAGTTGGTCTTTCCACCCGGGTATTGAACCTGATCACGGAAGCTGATTACAAGACTGCGGGTACGTTGCTCGAGCAACTTGGGATGGATGAAGATGCCATCCTGGGTCTCCAGGGGATTGGTCCTAAAGCGATTATTGAAATACGCGAGGTGCTGACGAAGTATGACTATCCTGAAGTGGAGATTGAGCCTGTCCTCGAGGAGGAAGAAGTCACCCTAGAGGGAGAGGAACCCGTCGATGCGGAGGTTACTGAACCCACTGCAGAAGTCGAGCTTGTAGAAGGAGTCGAAGTCGATAAGGCGGTCACTGAAGCTGAGGGAGATGAAGTTGCTCCGGTTGTGGAGAAAGCGGTTGAAGAACCCGAGACTATCGAAGAAACCTTTGAGAAGATGGTAGAGGAATTTGATAGCACGTTCACGGCAGAGGGTATCGGTGATGAAGCCGAGATCGACGAGGCTGAACTCGAGGAACTTAAAAAGAAGAAGAAAGAGAAGTCTCGGCTCGTTGAATTCGATCCCGATCTTGGAGAATTGGTCGTTAAACGACGTAGAAAACGTGACGAAGGGGAAGAGTGGGATAAAGAAGCCTTTTAACAAGCTCGCCCCGGGATAATTTGTCGGGAGTGATGAATGAATGGCTTCCCGAAAGAGTAGAAAACGCCACATCCCTCAGCGCACCTGCGTAGGATGTCGCGAAGTCATTTCGAAACGGGATTTGATTCGGATCGTTCGAAGCGCGGATGGCGTGATGATCGATCCAACCGGGAAAGAAGCAGGACGCGGAGCTTATATTCACGATCAGAGCTCTTGTTGGGCGACCGCGTTGCAGGGTTCTCTGGCAAGAGCATTGAAAGTTGATCTAACGAGTCAGGAACTTGAGGAACTCGAGCGTTACTATTCCCAGCGTAAAGAAGAGTGGGAAGGCTGATGCTAAAAGCCTGGCGATGCCAAGCGGTAGCAAGGTGAACGACAATGTAGTTTAAACTTGAAGCCATCGGCTTTCTCGCTCCATCTAGTCGGTGTGTTCGTTTTGGAGGTGGGATATGAGCGAGAATGAGAATGAGAATGGCCAAAAAACCATCGAATTAGCAGAGACGGTAACAGTTCGTGATCTCTCTGAGATGATTGATGTCAGCCCCATTGAAATCATCAAGCAGCTGATGGCGAACGGGGTCATGGCGAACATAAATCAACAGATAGATTTCGATACTGCGGCGATCGTGATCGAGGAGTTTGGTTACGAGGCCACTCCTGCGACCCCTGTAGAAGACGAAGATAGCGAAGAATCCGGAAGAATCCCAAAATGGCGACAACTTATCGGCGATGAGGACCCTGAAGCGCTGGTCGATCGTCCTGCTGTTGTCACTGTTCTCGGACATGTGGATCACGGCAAGACCACACTTCTTGATGCTATTCGTGAAACCAACGTTGCTGAAGGCGAAGCGGGTGGGATTACGCAGCACATAGCCGCGTACCAGGTTGAATACAATGATCAAACCATCACATTTTTAGATACACCAGGTCACGCTGCGTTCACGGCGATGCGCGCTCGAGGGGCACAAGGGGCTGATATAGTCGTCCTTGTGGTCGCAGCGGATGATGGTGTGATGCCTCAAACTCGAGAAGCGCTGGCACATGCACGTGCGGCACAAGTTCCCGTTCTGGTGGCTCTAAATAAAATCGACCGCACGAATGCAAATCCCGAAAAAGTAAAACAAGAGCTCTCTGATGTCGGTCTGATCCCGGACGATTGGGAAGGCGACACAATGGTGGTCCCGATATCGGCAAAAGAGAAGCAAGGGCTAGAGGACATCCTTGAAGCAATTACGCTCGTCACTGATGCTACTGAGATCAAAGCCAACCCTGCGGGCAATGTTGTCGGAACCGTAATCGAAGCCGAGCTAGATAAATCCAGAGGTGTTGTGGCCACCCTGCTAGTTCAAAATGGTACGCTTAGAGTAGCCGATGCGATCAGCATCGGCGCTTCCCATGGAAAAGTCCGAGCGATGTTTGACTATCAAGGAAACCCAATTGAGGAGGCGGGGCCCTCAACACCTGTTTCGGTCCTGGGACTTTCTGACGTCCCCGTCGCTGGTGAGTTATTCACAGTTGTGGAAAGTGATCGGGAAGGAAGAGCCATCGCAGAAGAACTTGAAGATGCAAGGGCGGGAGGCAGAGCGCAAGCCTCCAGTGCCATGTCACTCGACCAGATATTTGAAGCATTCAAAGCCGGCGAAGTAATCGAGCTGCGTCTGGTGATTAAGGCAGATGTTCAGGGATTATTAGAGCCGATTTCCAGCTCTCTGCAGGAGTTGAGCGTAGGGGATATAAAGGTAAACGTAATTCATACAGGCACAGGGAATATCAACAAGAATGACGTCATGCTTGCCTCTGCCTCCGATGGCATCGTGATTGGTTTTTGCGTGACTGCAGATGAGGCTGCTAGCAATGCTGCCGAAGCGGAAGGTGTGGACATCCGTATCTACGATATTATTTATCGCCTCACCGAGGATGTAGAAAAGGCTCTGAAGGGTATGCTTGAGCCGGAAGTCCATGAGGTGATATTGGGACGTGCAGAAGTGAGGGCGGTTTTCCGAATTCCGAAGCTTGGTCGAATTGCGGGCTGTTTCGTCCGCGAAGGAGAATTAAAGCGCAACGGTCATATGCGAGTCATCCGAGCCGACGAGGTGATATTTGACGGCGCGATCTCGTCTCTCAAGCACGAAAAAGACGATGTCCGTGATGTTCGTGAGGGATTTGAATGTGGTGTGGGGTTGAAAGGATTTGATGAGTTCGAGGAGGGGGACATCCTGGAATGCTACACGGAAGAGACTGTACCTGTCAGCTAAGGTGTGATCATGCCCAGTGAAGCAAGAGCTCGACGTGTGGGGGAGCGGATTCAAGAAGAACTCGCGATTCTGCTTATTAGAAACGTCGCGGATCCACGACTCAATATGGTAACGGTTACAGAGGTAGAGGTCGATCGGGAACTCGCCTACGCTACAATTTACGTGACGGCAAGTGGAGGCGAGGAACGTGAGGAAGAAGTTCTGGAAGGAATGGAAAGCGCAAGCGGATACTTGAAGAGTGAATTAGCGACGCGCATCCAACTCAGGTCATTTCCGCAGCTCCGCTTCAGATGGGACGTTGCACACGAACGGGGCCAACGAATAGAAGAAATGCTCGACAGTTTAAAAACCGAAGGCGGACAACCCGAGGGAGAGGCGAGTGAGGAGTGACACCGACTCGGCTTTGAAATTGATTTCAAGGTCGTCTAAGATTGCTGTCATTGCTCATGAACGCCCTGATGGCGACGCTGTGGGCTCCCTGCTTGCATGTGCACTTGCCCTTGCAAACTCAGGCAAGGACGTCACCCCAGTTCTTGCTGATGGATTGCCGGCACGTTTCCGCTTTCTTCCCGGATCGGCCGGGATAGACAAGAAAATTCCTCCAGATGCCGAACTCATTATTGCAGTAGATTGCTCTGATAAAGAACGAATATCCATCCCTTCGGAACTTTCAATCGACATCAATATCGATCACCATCCCACAAACGCGTATTTCGCGAAATTAAATTTTGTTCGACCAGATGCTGCAGCTACAGCGGAGATCCTTTACGAACTCCTGCCGGCGTTTGGTCTTCAAATTACCTCCGAGATTGCCACTAATCTCCTCGCCGGGATAGTTACGGACACCATTGGATTCAGTACACACAGTGTGACCCCACAATTGCTCGAGATTACGGTTGATCTGATGAATCTCGGTGCCCCATTGGCAGAGATTTACGAGATTGTATTAAGTCGTCGCACATATACCAGTGTACGATATTGGGGCTGTGGTTTGGACCGAATTGAAAGAGGGGATGGTCTCGTCTGGACGACGCTCACGCTCGCGGATAGAGAAAAAGTCGGCTACACTGGGGATGATGATGCGGATCTGGTCAACCTTCTCACTGAAATCGAAGATACCCAGGTAAGCATCATCTTTGTTGAACAATTCGGTGGGAAGGTGAAGGTGAGTTGGCGCTCGGATCCAGGAATCAACGTTGCTGAAATTGCATCCGTATTTGGGGGCGGAGGTCATGAGCAAGCGTCTGGCGCGATGATCGAGGGTGAGTTGGAGGAGGTCCGGACCCGCGTAATCACAGCCACGAAGGCTCAGACGAGTTAAGTGCAGGAAATCAAAATGAAACCATTTGGTCTCCTCATTGTGGATAAGCCTGTCGGCCCGACATCTCATAAAATCGTGAGCATCGTTCGGCATGGGACCGGCGCAAGGAAGGTAGGGCATGCCGGCACGTTAGATCCACGCGCGTCCGGCGTGCTGGTCCTTTGTATTGGATCGGCCACGCGGTTGAGCGAATATCTTTCTATGTCCAGCAAGCGGTACGAAGCCGTCATCCGATTTGGATCTTCCACCGAGACCTATGATTCCGAGGGAGATGTAATCCGCATAACTGGCGCGGCGCCGTCAGATGAAGATATCCTGGCTGTATTGCCTGAGTTTCGTGGAGAAATTGAACAGATCCCTCCACCGTATAGTGCGATTAAGATTAAGGGTCAGAAGGCTTACCAACTTGCACGGTCTGGTCAGGATGTTGAGCTCGAGGCTCGGAAGGTCACGGTTCATCATCTGGAGTTGATTCGCTACGATCCTCCTAATCTTTCTCTGGATATTGAATGCACCGCAGGAACATACATACGGTCGATTGCGCATGATCTAGGAGAACGATTGAGTACCGGGGCACATCTTGCCAGCCTGCGAAGGACAAAAGCAGGTCCCTTCACGCTCGACGATAGTACCTCCATAATGGAATTGGAAGAAGGATTTACATCGGGTGAATGGGTGACCCACATCGTGCCGGCGAAAGATGCCCTTCCCGATCTCCCCCTCATTGAGCTTGATGGAGATATGCTCGGCGAGATTATTCATGGAAGACGGATCGCTGCCGATGAGGGCGCCGTTGGGTTGGCCCGTGCGGTTGGTCCAGATGGATACCTCGTGGCCATTCTTGAAGCCGTCGAAGATGGAACCCAATGGCATCCACGAAAGGTGTTCAATCGGTAATCTTCTGCATGGAACATACTCGTCAATTGGACTCCATACAACTTGATAGCTGCGTCCTTACGATTGGATCATTCGATGGGGTGCATCTGGGTCATAAGGCGCTCGTGCAGCGTGCAGTAAAACACGCGAAACGATACAAGATTCCCTCGGTTGTGCTCACCTTCTTCCCTCATCCTTCTGTCATCCTGCGGGATCGTCAGCCAGCCTTTTATATCTCATCCCCCGACGAAAAAGCGGAGCTCCTTGGATATCTAGGTGTGGACCATGTCATCACACAAAAGTTTTCAAAAGAGCTGGCAAGCATGCGCGCCTCAGATTTTCTTGATGAACTACAAAGCCATCTCAACCCCCGGGTGATCTGCATCGGGGAGGATTTTACCTTTGGTTTTCAGCGTGAGGGCAATCGCCGATTCCTCGAGAAAAGCGGAGCCCTGCGAGGTTTTCAGGTCGAGGTCCAGCCCCCCATCCTTGTCGGTGGTGAGGTAGTTAGCTCCACAAGGGTGAGGGAAGCTCTCAGAGCTGGGGATGTGACCCATGTAGCGACGTATTTAGGAAGACCGTTCATTATTCCAGGACGGGTGATCCGGGGCGCGAATCGGGGGAAGTCGATCGGATTCCCGACTGCAAATCTTCAACTATGGGAAGAGAGGGCTTATCCCCGCCAGGGGGTGTATGCCTGTATTGCCCGGTTTGATGAACAAGAATGGCTCAGCGTCACGAATATTGGTGTCCGCCCAACATTCGATGAGGATCATAATGCCCCAGTTGTAGAAGCTCACTTACTTGATTTCGATGGTGATCTTTATGGGAATGAGATCGAACTCGCTTTCATCAAAAGATTACGCGACGAGCAGCGTTTCTCATCTGTTGATGCTCTTAAAGCACAGATCACGAGGGATGTCGATAAGGCCAGGACAATCTTGCAGGAAAGGGTGCGTGGAAATGATGAGTGATCCTGCCAGGCGACGTGTCTATCTCCTGCGGCCTGGGAAACTCACGCCAGAAACGATCGCAGTCACCTTCGCTAAAACTTCTCGCTCGCCGTTATCCTTCGACGAAATCGCGGCCGAGCTCACCGAGGCAAAATCCGCGGAGTTCCATGAAAAGTGGGTCGTAGGTTACGGGCATGCCTCGGTTGCCGAACACGCTGTGCTGCACATTGCCTTTGAGAATGTCTCCCGGCTGGCGATTGAAAGTATCGAGTCCAACCGCCTAGCTTCGTATACGGAAAAATCGACTCGATATCAAAAGTGGGAGCGCAAGAGGTACTTCGTCCCTGAAGAGATCGTGCAAACACCGTATGAAGAGTTGTATGTTGATACTTGCGATCTTTTATTCGATGCCTATCACCAGTCCCTTGAGCCATTGAAAATCATCATCCAGGAACGGAATCCACGCAGAGAGGGTGAGCGTGATGAGCAGTGGGATGGGCGTACTCGTTCTCGCTATGTCGATGTAGCGCGATTCCTCCTCCCGGCAGCGGCGTTGGCGAATGTCGGCATGACGGTCAACGCACGAGCACTTGAGCATGCGATTCGAAAGATGCTTTCGCATCCGCTCCAGGAGGTGCGTGAGATCGGTGAAGCCGTAAAGAGTGCTGCTCAAGAGGAAGTGCCGACGCTGGTCAAATATGCCGATGCGGTGCCGTACCTGCAGGAGACCGAGGTGGATCTTGCCGAATATGGAAAGGAATTTCCAGGAGAAGTCGGCGGTGATGACTTGCGTCTTATCGACTATGATGACGAAGCAGAGCTTCGAGTAATGGCTGCTGCCATCTATCCTGCCGGAGGAGCTTCCTTTGATACCGTGATGAAAAAAATCCGTAGGATGAGTACGGATGAAAGAGAGCAGATATCTGATAAGCTGCTCGGGAAGATGGATCGCTTCGACATCCCTCTGCGGGCATTCGAACATGCGACTTACACATTCGAAGCTATGCTCGATCAGGGTGCATACTTCGAGTTAAAGCGTCATCGCATCATGACGCAGACTCCCCAGGGATTGAGGGCGGACCTGGGCTATGCAGTGCCAAGACTATTCGCAGATTCCGGATTTGAGGCGCCCTATCGGAATGCGATGGATGCGGTCTCAAGTGCATACGAAGAGCTCCATGCTTGGAATCCACACGTGGCTGCCTACATTGTCCCAAACGGACATAAGCGCCGTGTGCTGATGACCCTGAACCTACGAGAGGCGTATCACTTTTGTGAGCTCCGATCCCAGCCTAATGCACATTTTTCAATCCGGCGGACAGCCTTAGGCATGGCAGAAATGATCAGGGAAGTTCATCCGATCCTGGGTTCAGGGATGCGATTGCCCACAGGTATTACGAGAGACGATATCGAGAAAGAATATTTTCTTGAGCTGTAGCGGATTTACCCATTCCTACGTATTGGATAGGACCGCGTCCCACACGTGAGTGCGATCAAATTGGAGGGACGGGCCCTTGGGTTCGCCCTGGGATTAAGGGCCGCCACGAAGGGCGGCCCCT
>CBDVCG010000065.1:0-8289 GCA_965372425.1 uncultured Anaerolineales bacterium | reverse complement strand
CCATCTTTCGGAAGCAAAGTAATAATACGGTACTCGACACCACCGCCTACGGAGGTGACGCTAGTTGGGGGCGTTGAGGTTATACATGCAGATATTACCCAGGCCCCGACTGCGAGGATTCCCAAGCGCTCCAATTTTTGAATAAACATACGGTGATTATGCTGCAACTTTTCTTCCCATGCCGTAATCCGAATTACGATTATAACGAGTACTTGACAAACAAGAACGTTTGTTCTATACTGCCCTTAATTAGCTCATTTGTTCGATATGGAGGTCGGCCATGTCTACATATACACATCAGAAGCGCGCAGGTCTTGGTTCCTTGTTGGGAGACATATCCAGCGGGATAGAGCGACGCATCACCCTGCCGAAAATATCATTGTTCGGCATTATCATTGTGGGTGCTCTCGTCGCGTTTGAGATATTCAATTACAGCACAACCGAATTCGCCCTTACAGATTTGCTCGGCAGCTTGGAATTCGCAGGGGTAGGATGGGCTACGATCCTTGCACTTGCTTTCTGTGGCATGGATTTTGCCGGGATTGCCCGGCTCTTCTCGCCCCAGCATGTCAAGGAGAAACCGCTCGAAATCTGGTATCTCTTGGGTGCATGGTTCCTTGCAGCAACGATGAATGCCATGCTCACCTGGTGGGCCATAAGCGTCTCCTTGCTCCAACACGAAGCACTTGGAAATGAGATCATAAATCGCGAGACCTTGCTCAGCAGTGTGCCCATCTTCGTCGCCCTGCTTGTATGGCTTATTCGAGTGCTCATGATCGGCGCCTTTACGTTGTCCGGTGCCCGCCTTATAACTCGCGGGTCAACCGAATCGAAAAAGCGCGATCCATTCTCTGGCACTGTTGTTCATACACATCAAGAAACTGGTTCACGGGGACGATCTCCAATTATGCAGAGCCCTATGAACGAAACGGTGTCTAACGACAACGGGAATTCAAATATTCAGCCCAAGATGACCGGGCGGGAATAATCAGCTAGCATCCCATGGACGCTCAGCACGATGACCGTCTCATCTTGCCAGAACTACTAATGGCAGTTGAGACGGTCGCACTCCCAAAAACTCTCACAGTGTTACCTATTCTCCTCGGCGCAATCTTCATCCTGTTTTCTATCTTGTCCGTAAACGCAATTCGTAAGAGTATCTTCAGAAACCCGAGTTTTTTGTCTCCACAAAATGATAAATCCGATAAAGAACGGACTTCTAGTGAGGAGAGCCACTCCCTCAAGGCAGCAGGCGATCACCCATCAGTTCTATCCGAGGTTTTTACACCCGAGGTGAAACGGTGGCGTGAAAATATCGGGAATTGGTCTGATGAGCACGACCTTCCACAAAATTTAATCGCCATTGTGATGCAGATCGAATCATGCGGCAACCCGCATGCGCTCTCACGGGCTGGTGCCATCGGTCTGTTCCAGGTCATGCCATACCATTTTTCTTCACACGAGGATCCATTTGAAGTTTCGGTAAATGCTGCCAGAGGCCTCGATTACCTTTCCAAAGGACTGAAGCTTGGGGGAGGGCGAGTTGATCTTGCTCTCGCCGGCTACAATGGTGGGCACAGCCAAATTACGAAACCATCTCAATACTGGCCTGAGGAGACGACTCGCTATGTGCGCTGGGGATTGGGGATTTGGGAGGACATTCAAGGAGCGGAAAGCAAGAGCGGAACTCTTGAACTCTGGCTTGATTCAGGAGGA
This sequence comes from uncultured Anaerolineales bacterium, assembly GCA_965372425.1. Classification (GTDB taxonomy): domain Bacteria; phylum Chloroflexota; class Anaerolineae; order Anaerolineales; family E44-bin32; genus E44-bin32. The sequence goes on along the minus strand of CBDVCG010000065.1, from coordinate 6,573 downwards.
AGGTTTCTCTGCGAAAACACGTTTGATGGGTGACTGTACTTTTTATGGAAAAAAACCAGAATACCCTGTAGCTTGCGGGGTTGAGTAGCAAGCGGGGATGGGAGTGGCAACCTCCATTAAGGCTTTTTCCTTTGAAGAACGAACCTGAACCTCGAAGTGAATGAACTCATTAAAATATTAACACGTAATTGATAACAGATCAGTATTTACCCTCAATATAAAGAGTTCTAGATTTTGGTTCATTCGTCCGTAAGGTTCAGAACGCCGTCAGATTGGCCCTCATTGTCTATTATTCTGGGTAATCGCATAGTAAAGGTGGAGCCAACGCCCATCTTTGATTCTACTTCGATATTTCCCCCATGACTCCTAGTAATCCAATACGCGATCGATAACCCAAGACCTGTTCCCCCAGATGCCTTGCGAGCCCTTGAAGGATCAATACGATAAAAGCGTTCAAAGATATTGGGGAGTTTTTCTTCTGGGATACCAGGGCCAGTGTCGTTCACCACGAAGCAAGCCCAGGGGCCATCACACATGATCTCGATGACTACACTGCCGCCTTCGCCTGTGTGCTCAATGGCATTTGCGGTCAAATTCAACATTACCTGCTTCAATCTATCCCGATCCCCCAAGACTCTCGCCTGATCCTCCCGACCCAAAGATACATTCAATTTTTCTTGAGTCAATACTTTTGCCTGTTGAAAGACCTCCAGGGTTAACGTATCCAACTCCACAACATCTTGTGCCAATGGTAGTTTTCCGGTTTCCGCCTGCGCCAGCAGAAGAAGATCGCGCACCATCCGCGTCATTCGATCTACCTCAGAACTTATCACCTCCAAGGTTTCATCATCTGCCTCTCCCGTTTGCTGGATCAAGTCAACATTCCCGCGCATAGCAGTGAGAGGCGTCCGGAGTTCATGGGAAACATCTGCCAAGAAACGCCGTTGCGTCTCAAAGAGCGCCTCGAGTCTCTCGAGAGTCTCGTTAAATGCCACGATGAGTCTTCCAACCTCATCGGATGGAGCGCTCGTTTGAGGGATCCTTCGGGACAGATCGTCAGCCTTAGTAATCCGTTCCGCGGTTTCCGTAACCCGATCCAATGGTCGCAGGGCAGCGCCAGCAGCCATGTACCCAATACCCGCAGCCACTCCTATTGCTAACACACCGCCTATCATCAGGAATCCAAGGAGCATGCTCTGGGCGAGCTCAACCGTTTCCATTGTGCGGGCCAGTTGCAAATAGCCAACCAGTTGTTCTTCAGGCAAGGCGATTAAGGGCACGCTGAGCACCCTTATCACTTCCTCGCCATGTTGATTTTTAGTAAACGTATTCTCGGAAACTCCCCATGTCTCCATGGCAAAAGGACCGCTGATGTGGGATGCATTGCTGGATTGCCAACGCAAGTTACCCTCAGCGTCCCAGACCTGGACATACACGTTTGTCGTCAAATCCAGCGCCCGTAGTGTGATCTGCAGATCCTCCGGCATGCTGCTAGCTCGAAGTATTTCATCCGCTGTTCTAATAAGGGTTCGCTCGATTTGAGTGGTGAGGCTGTAGGAGAGAGCAAAGTAGACGATTGTTCCGAAAAGAAAGAGGACGACTGCTAAAACGGCCGTATACCAGAGCGTGAGGCGGGCACGCAATGTCACTCAAGCTCCCGTAAAACATAGCCCACACCTCGGATTGTATGGATTATGCGGGTCTCTCCAGATGCTTCGGTTTTCTGACGAAGATAGCGGACATAAACTTCAATGATGTTGCTCTCGCCACCGAAGTCGTAACCCCATACGCGATCATATATTACGTCTCGAGTGAGGACCTGACGTGGGTGCCTCAAGAATAGCTCGAGCAACTCATACTCTTTTGCCGTTAATTCGAAGCTCCGATCACCACGATAAGCTTGATGGGTACCAGTATCGAGTGTTAGATCTGAAAATTCAAGCTTGGCAGGCAGTTCCGGCTTAACACGTCTTATCAATGCTCGCACTCGTGCGAGCAGCTCATTAAGCGCAAATGGTTTTACCAGATAGTCATCTGCGCCCGCATCCAAACCTCGGACTCGGTCAGGCACAGAATCTTTTGCCGTCAACATCAGTATCGGAACCTCACTATCCGCACGCAGCCTTCTGCATACTTCAAGCCCATCCAGACCTGGCTCAACTTCAGGCAGCATCCAATCCAGAATGACCAGATCGGGCGTGCTCGCCTGTGCTAATTCGAGTCCCTTGCTGCCATCAACGGCTGTGATAATCTTATATCCTTCATGCTCAAGGCCTCGTTCCAGAAAATGAAGAATGCGGTCTTCATCTTCAATCACAAGAATCGTTTCTCGCATGTTTCCCTCCGCCGGTGTTATACCACACCGTCTTTAACATGGGAAAGCCGCCTGTAAAGACGGCTTTTCACATGACATTCGCCTTGATAGTTAAGCAAGTTCTACAGTTGCGCCAGCGTTCTCAAGCTTGCCCTTCGCATCTTGTGCGGATTCTTTACCAGCCTGCTCAAGCACCTTTGCGCCAGGAGTTTCCGCCAGCTCTTTCGCGTCTTTCAGGCCAAGCTGAGTGATTTGACGTATGGCTTTGATGACATCAATCTTCTTCGGACCCAAATCCGTCAAAATCACATCATACTCGGTCTTTTCTTCAGCAACATCACCAGCCTCGCCAGCGCCTGGCGCGGCAGCAATGGCTACTGGAGCTGCCGCAGAAACACCCCACTGCTCTTCAAGCAGTTTGGTAAGCTCGGCTGCTTCCAAAACGGTAAGTTTGCTCAAATCTTCTGCTAATTTTTCAATGTTTGCCATTACTTAAAACTCCTTCTCACTTTTTTTATGAATTCTTCAAATCACAATCGTCTCGTTTCAGGCCGCGGCTGGCTCTTTTTTAACATAGGCCTTAATCACCGTGACTACCTGCCGCACAGATCCATTCAGGACGCCTGCCACCCTGGCAGCGGGCGCTTGCAGTACACTGAGTAGTTGACTCTGCAATACGGGCAGCGGCGGCAGATCCGCTAACATACGAATTCGGGTCGTCTCAACAACATCACCATCGATGATTGCTCCCTTGATTGTGAATGTGTCTACCTCTCGGCTCAAATCAACAATGGCTTTTGCAAGCCCGATCACGTCTTCGGTCGTCGCCCCAATTGCAGTTGTGCCCTCAAGCCCGCCCTCCGGCATCGGTGTGTCCGTCTCGTCAAAGGCTCTTTTCACCAATGTGTTTTTAACGACGAGAAATTCACCACCAACTTCACGAATGTTTTTCCGTAGACCTTCCATCTCTTTTACGCTCAAACCAGAGTTGCTAGTGAGGATAACTGCAGAGTTCTCGGAAATTAATCTCTTATATTTGTCAACGAGCACTTCCTTAAGCTCTTTTGAAATTGCCAAATCTATCACCTCCTTAAACGTTTTCGAGTCTTCGCCTGGGGTGTTCAATCAGCAAAGACTCGAGAGGTACGTTTGTAAATAACCGTTTCCCGGTCCTCACCTAGGCAGGAAATTAAGTCGTTCTTGCATGACGACACCTGCTGTCTCAGGCGAAGGGGATCTTATTCTATTGTCAGGTTGCCCTATTTTACCTCTTAATCGACCTCAATTGCTAGAGCTGCGCTGGGATCTATCTTAATTCCCGGTCCCATAGTGCTGCAAATCGTAATCCTTCGAACATAAGTACCCTTGGCCGAAGCAGGTCGTGCCCGCTTGATCGCATCAAGCAACGCCGCCAGATTCTCAAATAACTTCTGTGTTTCGAAAGACGCTTTCCCGATAGGGACATGCATATTTGCAGTTCGATCGAGTCTAAATTCCACTCGACCTGCTTTAAGTTCGTCGATGACACGTGGCAGGTCATTTTCCTGGACAACCGTACCGGCTTTTGGATTAGGCATCAAACCGCGCGGCCCCAGGATCTTTCCAAGACGCCCAACGGTCCCCATCATATTAGGCGTGGCTACCACGGCATCGAACTCCATCCAACCGTCTTGAATTTTCTTGACGGTCTCATCATCTGCGATAAAATCCGCTCCGGCATGTTCCGCTTCCCGTGCCGCATCCCCTTCGGCGAACACAAGTACACGTACATCTTTTCCAAGCCCATTGGGCAGCATCACGGTATTTCGAACTTGCTGTTCCGCGTGCCGGGGATCCACACCCAGACGCATATGGACCTCGATTGTCCCGTCGAATTTCGTGAAGGAGGTTTCTTGTGCCAGTTTAAGAGCCTCCATGGGCTCATATTCTTTATCGCGATCAACTTTTTCTGCTGCTTCACGATATTTCTTTCCATGCTTGGGCATCGTATCTCCTATGTGGTATTTACGGGCCGAGCTCGTCAAACCCTCCCACTCTTTCGATTAGTTTTCAACCAGAATTCCCATATTGCGCGCAGTGCCTTCAATTTGACGCATTGCGCCTTCAATATCGACGGCATTTAGATCCTTCATCTTTATTTCGGCGATCTCACGCACCTGATCACTAGTGACCTTCCCAACTTTCTCTCGGTTTGGTTCGGCAGATCCTTTTTCAACACCTGCAGCTTTACGCAGTAAAACTGCCGCGGGGGGTGTCTTCAAGATAAAGGTAAATGAACCATCGCTGTAAATACTTATCTCGGCAGGGATAATTTCACCCGTCTTGCTCGAAGTGCGCGAATTGTACTCCTTGCAAAACGCCATCAGGTTGATGCCGTGAGGTGCCAGCGCCGGACCAATCGGCGGTGCCGGGTTCGCTTTACCCGCTTCGATTTGCAGCTTCACTGTTGTCTTGAGTTTCTTTGCCACGATCTTTCTCTCACTTTGCAGTTTGTATTTATTCCGTATCCACGCCCGTCCTTCATGCTCGGACACGATCAGGGTTTCTTCTTCCTTAGTCCTAAAATCTGTTCAAATTGCACAACTATGCTTTTTCGACCTGCAGGAAATCAAGCTCCACTGGTGTTTCACGACCAAAGAAAGAGACCATCACACGCACCTTTGCCCGCTCCATGTCGATGTCGGCTACGGTTCCAATAAAATCATTGAATGGGCCATCGATGATACGTACTTTTTGTCCTTCTGAATAGGTCACTTTAATCCGCGGTGCATCAGCTTCCATGCGCTTGACAATCTGCGACACTTCTTCGGGTCTCAGGGGGGTGGGATCGTTTCCCATGCCCACAAAACCCGTCACACCCGGAGTGTTTCGCACGACGTACCAGGAATCCTCATTCATGATCATCTGAACAAGGATATATCCCGGAAAGACACGGCGTTCAACCGTGCGCCGTTTCCCATCCTTAACTTCGATTTCTTCTTCGGTAGGCACAACCACATCGAATATCTTACTCTTCATTCCCATCGTTTCGATGCGCTGTTCTAAATTATGCCTGACTTTATTCTCGTACCCCGAATAGCAATGGACCACAAACCATGCACGATCATCATCAGGTTCCGCTGGAGGCACAACGACGGTCGCTTCAGCTTCAGCCTCTGCTTTATCCGTCTGTTCGGCGTCGATCGCCTCGGTTTCATCTTCGAGGGAGACGGCCTCAAGTTCATCCTCAATCACTTCTTCATCCGATGCATCCACTTTGCTAGGTTGTTCTTCGCTCTTTTCGACTTTATCCTCATCCACGAGTTCTGTCTCCGCGGATTCGCCCTCATGTTCCCCAATTTCTTCAACAGATTCATCCGAAGAAGGACTCTCATCGACCTCAGCAGCGGAGTCTTCCACCACATCAGTTTCAGCCGAATCTGTTTGAGCGACCTCGACATCCGAATCAATCACAGGCTGAACCTCATCTTGTGATTCATCGGGTGTGACAACATCTTCCAATTGTTCATTGGAGGCGACTTCGTCCTGCTTCTTAGTGTCAAACTCAGTCATTTTTCTCTCTCAAACCTGACGGTTAAAATAGGTTCAGTATGAAGCCCATAAATCGCGCAAAGATAACATCCAGCGTACCTAAAAAAATACTCATCACAGTAACTACGACAATGACGATCAAGGTGAGCTGCGTGGCCTCTTGCCGGGATGGCCACGAGACTTTTCGTAGCTCAGCTATCATCTCTCGCAGGTAGCGAGTTACCGGGTTTCCTCTCTTTTTCGAAGCGGCTTTTTTCTTTGCCACTCTACGCTCCTCAGTTTAAGCGACGCCATTCAAATCAATTGGCGTCGCGTAGTGTTCAGGCAGGCGAGGCAGGAATCGAACCCGCAACCCCCGGTTTTGGAGACCGGTGCTCTGCCAAATTGAGCTACTCGCCTGCGATTCCCCCCACTCTTACTTCGTCTCCCGATGAAGGGTGTGTTTTCGGCACCGGGCACAATATTTGTTCAACTCTATCCGGCCGGGGTCATTCCTCCGGTTTTTTTCAGATGTGTAATTTCGCTCCTGACACTCAGTACATTCGAGCGTAATTACGGGTCGTGCATCCCTTTTTGCCATGCTTTATACCTGCGCAGCACACATGTGCCTACGCTTAATCCTTAATCCAAGATCTCGGTGATTCTGCCCGCGCCCACCGTCAGACCGCCCTCGCGCACCGCAAAGGTCGAGCCCTTTTCCAATGCCACCGGCGTGATCAGCTCCACCG
>CBDVCG010000064.1:0-8374 GCA_965372425.1 uncultured Anaerolineales bacterium | reverse complement strand
AAGAAGTTCCAAAAGAGGTCTACAACAACTGCCAGCGTAAGGGTGAGATTCTGTCCAAGCCTTACAGCCGTGATCGCATTGATCACAGGTATCTGTGGCAGCAGCGTCCCCGGAAGCTGTTGAAGAAAGGTTGCCCCGATTCGGATCATCATATCTTCAAAAAAGAAGAAGATGAGAAACCTGATCCCCACACCAAGTACGCTTACTATAGCGAATTGGATGGCTTGTTGGCTTATGCGTTTGGAGCGGGAATCCGGATATGTCCAATATCGATTAAGGATGAAGTTATTCGTCACCGCAACGACAAAGGAGATCCCGCTTGCTGGAATACTCCCCATCCCTAATGTGCCGGCGAGAAGGTTAAATAGCCCGAAGTCAATTACAAAGCCAATCGTACCTACGACGCTGAACTTGAGAAATCGTGTGATTTCACTGGTTGTTTTTGTCGTTGATCGCGTGATATCTGCTTCTAAAGTCATCAATTGTCCTGATTAACCCTGTCTCCAGGTCAACTTTGGGCTGCCATCCCAGGATCTCGCCGGCTCGAGAGATATCAGGCTGCCGTTGTTGTGGATCTGCTGGTGCTCGTCCATCTTCGATGAACTTAATCCCGCCGGGGTTTTTGGTGAGCCGATTTATCGTCTCGGCAAGTTCAAGTATGGTCATTTCGACGGGATTTCCAAGGTTGACAGGGAGCGTTTCGGAAGATGTGAGTAATAGATAAAGACCTTCTATAAGATCGTCGACATAGCAAAAGCTGCGTGTCTGAGATCCATCGCCGTAGATGGTGAGGGGTTTTTGCTCGAAAGCCTGACAGATGAAATTGGGGACGACGCGACCGTCGTCAAGGCGCATGCGGGGACCGTAGGTATTAAAGATCCTGGCGATATGCGTATCGAGATCATGGTAGCGGTGGTAGGCCATCGTGATCGACTCTGCGAACCGTTTCGCTTCATCGTACACGGATCGAGGACCGACGGGATCTACGTGACCCCAGTAAGATTCGTTCTGCGGGTGTTCTTGCGGATCACCATACACCTCAGATGTGGAGGCGAGTAAGAAAGTTGCACTATGCGCTCGAGCAACACCGAGGGCGTTGTGAGTCCCCAGAGCACCAACTTTTAAGGTTTGTATGGGCAACTGCGGATAGCCATAAGGGGAGGCTGGATTAGGACTTGCCGGGGAGGCCAGGTGCATGACCGCGTGAACTTTGCCAGGAATGAAGATGAAGTTGGATACATCGTATTTATAAAAGCTAAAGTCATCACGTCCGGCTAGATGTGCAACATTCTGAATGTCGCCAGTGATAAGGTTGTCGACCACAACCACTTCATGTTTTTTCCGTAAGAGAAGATCACAAAGGTGTGATCCGATAAAACCCGAGCCGCCCGTTACAAGTATCCTCACATCATCCTCCTGCCCACCCAGATGCCGCAGTTGGCGCTAGAGACCCAATGATAACGAACTCTGGTCTCAGTTCCAATCCAATCCTGTAGTTTGTGCGTCACCCGTTAATCGGCTTCCAATACCCGATCCAACCTCAACGATCCAGAGATCTCCTCGGTAAATTACTGCGACGAGCATGCCGTCGGGTGACCATACCGGCTCGTCTGGTTGAAGTCCAGTCTCCCCTTCAGGAGGGAAGAGCGCTCGAAGATCGCTGCCATCTCGATCCATGACGGTCAGCCGATAAGTGCTATCACCGCTCTCGAGCGGGGCGATGGCTTGCAGAAATGCGACATTAAAAGCGATTTCGGCCGTATGGACATCAAGGCGCGGTGAAACACTTGGATAGGCGAACATCCCTGTCCGATCGACAAGCTCAAGACTCTCTGTTCCACCCGTCGTTCCGGCAGAGAGATTAAATATCGGGGAGGCTTGGGGGCTCTCGATACCAATGGGTGCGCCGTGGTCAACAAAGTAGATGTTTTGACCATCCTGGCTCCAGGAAAGACCCGGCACCCAAGCCCAATCGCCTAAAGTTTGGAATGGAACGATATCATAAATTGAGATGATCTCACCCGCAGGAATATCCACAAGACCGATGCTATCAGCGCGCATATAGGCGAGGTCGTTTCTATCCCACCCCCATGCAAAATCTGTGCCCCACCAACCGTACTGACCTCCCGAATTTGCTTCGAGGATCGTCTCTCGATTCCCCACTCGCCCAGAATCAGACAGTGTGAGAGATTTAAGATCGTTATTAGCTTGCCATCCGGGAGGGGAAGGACTGGGTTCGACGGTTGAGTAGGTGATCGTGTTTACAGATGTGTTTGGCACCCAGTCTGCAAAATGAATGACGTTTTCTGCATCAAGTTCTACTTCGCCAATTTCCGAATCAGCTAGTGAATATGCCCATAGTGAATTAATCGTGTCCTCTTGATCATCCGACGACCGAGTGAATAGAAGCCAGCGGCCATCGGGTGAAATCTTCAATATCCTTCCGTCTATGTCGCCAGACACGATGATGGCTCGACGATTGCCCGTATTTCCTTCGATCAACCAGATGTTCCCACCGGCAATATAGGCCAGGCTTCCTTCTATAGGGACCGGTGTGAAGCTTGCCTGTGTCCCGATCATAATTATTTCTGGGATGGCTTCCTTGATAATCACGGTCTTGACAGGGGAACGAGCCACCTCCTGGCCTTCTTCGATTACGATACGAAACGTGATCTCCTGCACGCCATTTTCGCCAGGTTGAATCAGGAGGGTTTCGCCTTCAGGAAGCGCTTCATTGCGAACTGTTTGGCTCGGGAAGGGGATCGTTTCATTCTCAATTTCGAACTCTTCTACAACTCGAACAATGGTGACCACCGATCCATTTGAAAGAACGGTATAGCCCGGTGGATCCACGCGATCGAGTGTCCCCAGTTCAAAACCGGCGCTATTCAGGGCTTGCTGGACTGTTGAACCTGAGGGGAGTGTGTGCTGGGTGCTCTCGGTACTGGTGGCGATTTCGACGACGATCATCCCGGCTGTTGCCTGTGGTCGAGCACATGCAGACACTGTTAGGATGACGGTCAGGGCGCCAAAAGAGAACGCGGCATATCGAAGTTTGTGTTTGATATCAATGTTCATTGCTGGTCGTTTGGCGCACTGGTATAATCAGCCGCTGGTGGGTCACCTGATTTCACCGACAATCGTCATGACACCGTCGTCGATTTCAAGTGAGGTGACACGGATTCCGGTGGCGAGGGTTCCAATGGGTCCTGTGAATCCTTCCGTCAGGAGAGCAGATATTGCGTCTTTTATCCCTTCTGGTGCAGGAATCGGTCCTAATTCAGCACCAGTAAGTTCAAATGTAATCATGCCGTCTGCATCAATGACAGGAGCGACGGTGATTAAAACACTCGCCCGGACCACACCCTGCTCGGAGTATCCGTAAATGTGTATCGCTTGATCTCTGAGGAAAACTTGCGGGGATATCAAGACTGGATTTTCGCTCTCATTCAATCGTTTGGCGATAAGCGAGGTCAACTGAGTCTCATTGATCACCACGATGATTTCACCGCTATCGGCTGCGCTATCAATAGCCTGTTTCCATGAATCAGATAGTTCTTCTGCCGATCCCTCCGTGACGCCGATTGGCGCCCAGAGAGGCTCAGGTCCGCCAAGGTCGATCTGACAGGCGAGTTGTGCAGCTGCGAGCAGCGCGAAAGCAATTGTTGGGAAAATATAGCGAAGATTGTGCGAATGTTTTTCGATCACGTGTACCTGCCTGTTGTGTCTGAATTCGCCGCAGATTATAGCACGGGTGGGGAGAGATAGAGGCTTTAGGGGAGTAAGATGGACCTAAAATCACGCATAGAGGCTCTCCTCTTCGTCTCATCAACATCTGTCAGCATCCCACAGTTGGCAAATTCGCTGCGTGCTTCACCACATAAGATTGAATCCGCAGTCGAAGAACTATCCAGTGAGTATGAAGATCGCGGCATCCGATTGCAGCAGTTCAATCGCGGCCTTCAGCTTACATCCGCACCAGAGGCAGCGAAGGATATCCAGCTATTCCTCGAATTGGAAGAAACTTCCCGACTAAGCCGGGCAGCGCTCGAAGTGCTGGCGATTGTCGCTTACCAGCAGCCTGTTACACGTCCACATATTGACTCCATTCGTGGGGTGAATTCGGATAGCGTATTAAGAAATCTGCTTAGACACGGTCTCATTGCAGAAGTCGGGAGAAGTGATGGACCCGGTCGACCGATACTCTACGCAACCACATCAGAATTTATGAGTCACTTCGGTCTCGGTTCACTTGAAGAGCTGCCACCACTTAATCTCGACACCGGATCAGATCTTCCTGATCCAATGAGGGACGGAACGGGCAGTTTTGAAAATCCGACGGCATCATGACTGAACGATTGCAGAAAATCTTGGCACGGGCAGGATTTGGTTCGAGACGGACTTGCGAAGAATTTATTCGGCAGGGGAGAGTGTGCGTCGATGGTCAGGTGGCTAAAATAGGTGAGAGGGCAGATTGGCGCATCAATCTGATCACCATGGATGATCAGCCGATTGTTATCCCTTCGGAATATATTTACATCATGCTTAATAAGCCCAGGGGTGTACTCTCTTCTTCACGATCTCAGGGGGGACATCCGACGCTTTTTGACTATGTCAACATCGATGAACGAGTTTTTCCCGTAGGACGTCTCGATCTCGACAGTGAAGGTTTAATCATCCTGACGGATGATGGTGATTTAACCCATCGTCTGACTCACCCGAGTTATGAGCATGAAAAAGAGTACCTTGTTCAATTGGATCAGACCCCAACTGATGATCAGCTTCAACGTTGGCGAGATGGGATCCAACTGCCCGAAGTTGGAATGACTTTACCGGCAGATGTGAGGACGGACCTTCAAGAACACGATCCGAGATGGATTCGTATCGTTTTGCGCGAAGGCCGAAAGAGACAGATCCGTGTCAGCGCAGAAGCCCTTGGTTTATGTGTGATCAGGTTGATTCGTGTACGTCACGGCTCCTTGGAGATGGGGGACTTGAGAACCGGGGAGTGGCGAAATTTACTGCCCGAAGAGATTCGCGGCCTGAAAGTGACAGTTTCCGACAGCGAGAAGGTATAAGGCATACATTGTGCAATCCATGTGATACGACCCGGAGATCAGATGGAACCCGAATTTGATCGTAATCAACAGAGTGCCACCATCCTGGAAAGCACCTTGAAGAAGCCAGTTCCCATAAGCCCATATTCGATTCTTATAGCCATTCTGCTCCTGGTTGTGGTCTTCACACGCTTTTATAATCTCGAAGATCGTGTGATGAGTCACGATGAGAGCCTGCATACTCAATTCTCCTGGTATCTCTCAGAGGGGCGCGGATTTTCGCATGATCCCTTGATGCATGGACCACTCCAATTCCATTTGATTGCCTTTTCATATTTTTTATTTGGAGATTCTGATGCCTCTGCTCGCATCCCTGCAGCTGCAGCGGGTATCCTATCCGTCATTCTGGTTCTTCTGTTCCACAGGTGGCTGGGGAAGTGGGGAGCTCTGGCAGCAGCGACTTTAATGGCCTTCTCGCCGTACATGCTTTACTACAGTCGGTATGTACGTAATGAAGCGCTAGTGGTGCCGCTGGCACTGCTCATGTTTTATGCTGTCTTTAGATACTTTGATGATCGTGAAGCGAAGTGGCTCTATATACTGGCAGGTGCACTCGCCCTGAACTATACAGCCAAGGAAACCGCCTTTATCTACACCGCTCAGCTGCTCATTTTTCTAGCCGCATTCTTCGCCTGGCGCGTGCTGCGGCAGCCCTGGCGTGAAACACGCCATAAATACATATTTTCCATCGGATTAAGTGTCGCCGCGCTGGGGACAGCCGTCGGCATCGTGACGTTCTTCCGAGAACGGGCATCATCCGCGGATGTCTTAGGCGAGATCAGCCCTGCAGTTGAAAGCGCTGCGAGCATGACCACTTCCGGGGGCCTGTTTTCGCCCCTGTTTCTCTTAGCGATGCTGCTGGCGGTCGGAGGCTTGATTTTAATTACAGTAAGTCTGATCTTTGCATTTGGTAAACGACTGAGAACAGATTTCCCCTCCCTGGATCTAATTATCATCGTCTGGACTTTGACCCTACCTCAGCTAGCAGCTCTTGTAGCAAGTATCCTTGGTATGGGAGCGCTAGAGTATCGTGCGTTCGTGTTACTCAGCAGAGCGACGGGATTGGTCGTCATCCTACTCCTGCTGAGTGCCGCGATTGGCATAGTCTGGAATTGGAAAAAGTGGCTAATTTCAGCTGGCATTTTCTTTGGGATTTTCATCGTTTTCTACACGACATTCTTTACGAACAATAACGGGATTTCATCCGGTTTTATTGGATCTCTTGCTTACTGGCTAGAACAACATGGCGTGGAACGAGGCAGCCAGCCCTGGTTTTACTACATCTTTCTCCAGATTCCCGTCTATGAATTCCTGCTGGCTATTGGCTCATCGATTGCGCTTTATTTCGGTTTCAAATCCGGCTGGAATGGCGAGGGTGGGGATGAAGTAGATGAGACCGGTACCCGCGTCACATTTCCTGTGATCGCATTTTTAGGTTATTGGACATTGACGTCACTGGCTGCATACACGTTCGCAGGTGAGCGCATGCCGTGGCTTACCGTGCATATTGTTTTTCCTATGACCTTATTCGCTGGTTGGGGAATCGCAAGATTTTTACAAACCGTTGATTGGCACGCTGTTCGGAGAAAAAATGGATGGCTCGCTGTCATCTTGTTGATTGTAATTATCATCGGAACATCCCGTCTACTAGGCATGCTTTTCGGGAGCGACTCGCCATTTCAAGGGAGTGAACTCACCCAATTGAATACGACAGGATTGTTCCTTGCGACACTTACATTTGTGATTTTGGCAAGCATTGCATTGATTAAGGTGTCGAAGGATTGGAAGATATCGGGTGTCATAAGATTGGGTGGTGCGGTCTTGTTGATGGGTCTGGGTTTGCTCACCATCCGCACGTCCATTCGTGCTTCCTTTGCAAATTATGATCTCGCCAATGAATACCTCGTTTATGCACATTCTGCGACTGGGGTAAAAACAGCAATGCAGCAGATCGAGGATCTCTCACTTCGTACAACGGACGGCCTGGATATTAAGGTTGCCTACGATGATGATGTTTCCTGGCCTTTGAATTGGTACCTAAGGAACTATTCCAACCAGTTTTTCTATGGCGGGACTCCAACCCGCGAGCTGCTTAACTACCCGGTCATCCTCGTCGGTGATAATAACTGGCACCTCGTGGAACCGCTGCTCGGGGATCGCTACAACAGCTACGAATACATCCGTATGTGGTGGCCCAATCAGGATTACTGGAACATCAAACCTACGAGTATCGAAGCAGAGAGAAACCGCCTGCCAGAGTCTGAGACAGGCGGATATGAACCCCTCTCACTTCGTGAATATATTTCTGGTGTATGGCAACATATAAAACCCTTCTTCACGGACGCCGATACACGTCAGGCTGTCTGGGAGATATGGCTTAACCGAAATTTCGACAAATATGGCGAGATCATAGGAAGAGATATGAGTTTGACAGCGTGGAGCCCAGCAGATCGGATGAAACTCTTCATCCGCAAGGATGTCGCCGCGCAAGTATGGGATTACGGCGTGAGCGCCGTCGCGCTAGACGAACCGGTCCTGGAAGATCCATACGAAGACAGGATGATGGATCTAGCCCCCGACCTAACCGTAGGCGGAGAGGGTATAGGACTGGCAGAATTTATCCGGCCGCGGGGCATCGCCGTTGCCACGGACGGGTCGATTTATATTGCAGATACAGGAAATCATCGGATTCAGCATCTGGACAGTGATGGCGAGGTCATATCCACGTGGGGCACTTTTGGGGACCTCCTCAGCGGGGACGCTCCCGGTGGCACATTTAATGAACCCTGGGATATTACAATTGCTCCGAACGGAGAAGTCCTCGTGGCAGATACGTGGAATCATCGAATCCAACGGTTTACGCCCGACGGGGAATTCATCAGGATGTTTGGTTCGGAAGGCATTGGTGAATCTCCCGATGTGTTTTGGGGGCCGCGAGGGGTGGCTGTAGATCAGGAAGGGCGCATCTATGTTTCGGATACAGGTAATAAGTTGATCAAGGTCTTTGATGAGCAGGGAGAATTCATCACACAGTTTGGTGGCGCCGGTTATCTTTCGGGATATTTGGATGAGCCCGTGGGCGTGGCGGTCAATCCCGAGGGAGCTGTATATGTCGCTGACACCTGGAATCAACGCATTCAAGCCTTTATGGAGAGCGCTCCAGATTTATTCGATCCTTCCATCGAGTGGACAATGGATGCATGGTACGGTCAGTCGCTCGAAAACAAGCCTTATCTCAGTACGGGTCCTGATGCGAC
>CBDVCG010000063.1:0-8415 GCA_965372425.1 uncultured Anaerolineales bacterium | reverse complement strand
CAGGTTATGACATCTGCCATATTCGTTTCGCGCGACATAATTTACGGGGGGCTAGGGAAGAAGATGCGGCCAGAGCAGATGGTGTTTGTAACCAAGCTTGCTGTTATTGGATTAATCCTTCTTGCGCTTGTCGTCGCACTTCACTATCGTATGGCGCTTGCACTCTACCTTACAAAGATAGCGGTGCCAGGGTTTGCACAATGGGCCACCCTACTTGTCGGTTCTATACTTTGGCGAAGAAGCACAAGACAGGGTGCACTGTGCGGTATAATCGGCGGCACTGCTTATCTTGTCGCGGGCTATTTTTATCCCCCAATCGTATTTCATCTTGAAAATCCACTAATACCAGCTTTAGCTCTAAACATAATACTCTTCGTAGTGGTGAGTCTGTTGACGCCGCGACCAGACAGTGAAACCATCGGAATCATCGCATGCGGTGTTCAGGGGAGGACAAACCTGGAAGCGTTGGCAGCGCTGTTTCCTGTAAAGAAGGTCTACGTGTATGACATCGACGGTGACGTGCAGCGCAGATACGTTGAAGAGATGGGTAAACTACTTGACCTTGAAATCACCGGTGTGGATAAACCCTCAGAGGCCGTGAGAGAAAGTGATCTTATTGTGACCTCGGGACCCATCCTTAAAAAACCGAACCCGACCATCGAACGAGGCTGGATGAAGGAAGGTGCATTTGGCAGCGCGGTAGACTTCGACTCCTACTGGGCTCCCGAGGCGATGGCTCAGATGGACAAGATCAGCACAGATGACCACGCACAATTCGACTACTATCGCTCCCAGGGGTACTTCCAGCACACACCCGCTCCTTACGCGGATCTTGGTGAGATCGTCGCAGGGACGGCATCTACGCGGGAAAATGATCATGAACGTATCCTGGCGATAAATCTAGGCTTGGCGATCGATGATATGGCCGTCGCACCCGAAATCTACCGGAGGGCGAAAGAATTGGGGGTCGGGACCTGGTTAGAGCTGTAGATTTCAAAAATTACAAAAGACAACATCAATTCCGGATCGAGCAGGTGCTGGAATGTCCCCGAGAACAACCCTTGGATTACCCTACATTTTAGAAGCGCGCAGGAATATTCGCCCGTATCTCTCCGAGACTGCGTTATTACGCAGTGAAACCTTGAGCGAGGTCTCAGGTGGAAACATTTGGTTGAAACTTGAGAACCGTCAACCAACAGGTTCTTTCAAGGTCCGGGGCGCCTTGAATAAGATTTCCACATTAGACCCGTCTCAAAAAAACAAGACCCTGGTGACCGGATCGGCGGGAAACCATGGCCTCGGAGTCGCGTTTGCCGCCTCTATGCTTGGGTTCGAGGAGACGCATATCTTCATCCCCGGGAATGCTCCAAAAGTTAAGGTTAATAAACTCCAACGATTCTGCTGCTCCATTCATATTGCAGGCGAGACATGCGAAGAGGCGCATCGTGCGGCAGAAGAGTATGCCAGGGAACATGATGCTGTGTACATTCAGGCCTATGATGATGTTGATGTGATTGCCGGGCAAGCCACTATCGGGCTTGAGACTATCGAAGTTCTTCCTGATATGGATGTGATCATCATTCCTGTCGGCGGCGGAGGTCTCATCGCCGGGATTGCAAGCGCTGTCAAGGCGATCCAACCCGCATGCCGTGTTATAGGTGTACAAGCCAAGGCAAGCCCGGCGGCTTTTCTGAGCCTTCGAGATGGACAGCCGTACGATCCATACGATCATGATGAGACAATTGCAGACGGGCTGGCGGGTGGATTTGGGAAAATCCCATTCTATCTTTCCAGACTGCTGATCGATGAGATTTTTCTGGCTGAGGAGATTGAAATGAGGACGGCTGTTTACACGCTTCTGACGGAGGACCAAATCATCGCCGAGCCATCAGGAGCGGCTTCTATCGTCCCGGTTCTTTCCCATCAACCAGATTTAAAAGGTAAAAATGTCGTATGTGTGATCTCTGGTGGAAACCTCGATGTCGAACTGCTGCGGGAAAGTGTACTAGGGTTGGGTGAGTCTTCTAGTGAAGATAGACGAAGTGAACTTTGAATCTTTGTGTGGGGGCCACTTCCCTTGACGAAAATCGCTCAAATACCTACAATTTCTCCAGATTAGTGAGGTGAATATTGTGCTGCCTGAAATAAAAATAATTGCAAAATCTGTACTGGCGTTGACCATTGTAGGGGGGATCATGGGGTTGCTGATCGCTGGTTTGGCGGCGGAGTTCCCATCCACAGAATTCTTTTTCTGGATTGCCTTGTTTACGTTTGTGGGTGCGAACGCTGGTCTTGTGCTGGCCTACGGTTTTCTTCCCGAAAGCTAAAGCCGTTGTTCGAAGATTCCACGCCTATATGGACTGAGTGATCTCCATATCCAGAAAGCAGTCATACATAATCGTGCACCCATAGAAGCTCTCTCCGTAGAGCTTCCTTTTTATGGGAAAAAGCCAGAATACACTGCAGCTGCAGGGTTGAATGGCAAGGCGGGGGGCTTTTTCATTGGAAGATGCCCCGCAACTCACTGCGGGTTTCTTCACGTCAGGAGGAGTGCTCGCTGCGAACGAAAAGTAGATTAGGGATGACGCGTCGCTCGAATATGAACCTAAACATGCGTGGTCCAAGTTTGGTGCGCTTGAAAAGCGGGTCGATCCGACGATCTGTGACTGCACATGATTTACGGCATGCTCCTAAGCTTCTGGGACATAAGGACGGATTCGTTGACAGCCCGCATGCCACCATCTAGAATCTTTCTTGGAGCTAGATTTCGGAAGGAGTCATTTTTATATGCCGGTAGATGAGAACGAAGATCAGGAAGATTTGGGGAGCACAGCAGAGCGAAACATTCGGTTGACGAGTCTCTCACGTTGTGCTGGTTGAGCGTCCAAGCTAAGCGCTGAGACGCTGGCGCAGGTGCTGCGCCCCATTCAAGAGATATTCGACCCAGCAGATTTTCCTGAGCTCATCGCAGGTTTAGGTGCACCTGATGATGCTGCCGTTTGGGAAATAGGTGAAGGTCGCACGTTGATTGTCACAACGGACTTCTTCACCCCTGTTGTAGATGATCCATTCGACTATGGATCGATCGCCGCTGCGAATGCCCTCTCAGATCTCTACGCGATGGGATCGGCGCCCATATTCGCGCTCAATATTCTCGCCGTTCCAGCCTCACTCCCTGGCGATGTTGTCTCGGAGATTCTTCGTGGTGGTGCAGAGAAGGTCAGAGAGGCTGGCGCCGTCATCGCAGGGGGGCACAGTATTCAGGATGATGAGCCCAAGTATGGTCTTGTTGCGGTCGGGTTGGGGACGACGAACGCAACTATGACAAAAGGAGCTGCCCGGCCAGGAGACATCCTGGTATTGTCAAAGCCGCTCGGTTTGGGTGTGACCACGACGGCTTTAAAAAACGGCACAGCCAAAACTGAGGATGTAGAGCAGGCAGTCTCCTGGATGAACAGGCTTAATGCGGACGCAGCGAAACTCGCCGTTGAACATGAAATCAAGGCGGCGACGGACATTACCGGATTTGGTCTGCTCGGTCACGGTTTGGAGATGGCTGAAAGTTCTGGGGTTGAACTTCAGGTTTATGTGCAATCTATCCCTTTCTTGAAGGGTGCACGCGCCTATGCTGAAGCAGGGAATTTTCCCGGAGGTAGTGCGGACAACCAGTCGTTCTTTGGTGACCGAGTGAAATTCTCACCTACGATTGATGAGTACAATCGGATGATGCTTTTTGATGCACAAACTTCTGGAGGTTTGCTCCTGGCGATCCCCGAGGACAAAGTTGAGAGTTTCTTCAAAGCTGCGGATGCTGCCCACTCAGCGATGTGGGTGATTGGACGTGTTCGGAAGGGGAACGGGATTTCGGTTGAGGACACGAGACATAAATTACCTCTGCCCGTGGAAGCCGATGATGAAGACTTATGGTTTTCGACGCAATAAAAAATAACGATCCCGAACCTATTTTAGATTGTGACCCGGCTGAGTGATTCCTACTTTAAAGGACAGGAGAAGATCTGTGAATAAAGTAACCATTATTGGAGCCGGTCAAACCGGTGCGACTACGGCGCACTTTCTGGCCGAGCGTGAGATTGCTGATATTGTTTTACTGGACATTGTGGAGGGGATGCCGCAGGGTAAAGGGCTCGATCTAAGCGAAGCGATGCCCATCATTGGATCGGATACCAGGGTGGTAGGGACGAATGATTATGCGGATACAGCCGGCTCTGATATTGTTGTGATGACTGCAGGACTGCCCCGTAAACCGGGTATGAGCCGAGATGATCTTCTTGCCGCGAACACAGCCATTGTGAAGTCTGCGGTGGAAAATGCGTTAGCGCATTCTCCGGAGGCAATCTTCATCATCCTGACGAACCCCCTCGACGCAATGAGCTACCTGGCGATGAAAGTTGGTCAGCTGCCACGAGAGCGTATATTGGGCCAAGCCGGCATCCTGGACAGTGCTCGCATGCGAGCCTTCGTGGCCATGGAGCTGGATGTGAGCGTCAAGAATATTCATTGCTATGTACTCGGAGGCCATGGCGATGATATGGTGCCTCTCACAAGACACTCGAATGTCGCAGGAATCCCACTCGAGGATATCCTGCCCGATGATCGATTGAATGCCATCCTCGAACGGACACGCAAAGGTGGCGGTGAGATCGTGGGGTTGTTGAAAACCGGGAGTGCCTTTTACGCGCCGGCTGCAGCCCTGGCTCAAATGACAGAGGCGATCTTGCTCGATCGTCACCTGATCGTACCGGCTTCCGTGTATTTGAAAGGTGAATACGGGCAAAAGGACATCTTCTTCGGTGTTCCAGCCCAGCTTGGGCGAGGGGGGTTGGAGAAAGTGATTGAATACGAGCTCTCGGATATTGAACAACGTGCCCTGGAAGAGTCTGCCGCCCATGTGCGCGAGACCATTGAGGCGTTAGACATCTAGCGGCGGAAATAGCGCAATATCTCCCGTATCAGCTTAATCGAAGTTATTCAGGCCTCCTCCAAATCGCATGGAATAATGTCATAACCGCGTTTGGGTTCACTCCTGGATGCTCGTCTTGGCTGGAACCCATTCATCCATGAGGTTGCTGAAAATTAGACAATAATTGCCATCTCGATTGGGAGAACACCCCACTTTGGGCATGGATAAGCCCTTTTTATACGGGAAGAAATCAGGAATCATGGGGCAAATTACGACATCTCCGTCCCACTTCTTAAGCGATCCTGGGACCTCTCAAACCGATGGAGTCAGGGGAACCTCCCCTTCCGGTCTGGGGAGCAGCCCGCAACCGCCTGTCTGAGCCCAAACGTCCAACAGGAAAATGCCTCCCGCATGTAGAAAACCTCCCGCAGGTTCCAAACCGGCCGGAGGTTAAACAGCACTTCCTTATTTGCCGCCGAGGGAGAACCAGCGGTTTCTCTAAAACGTGCGTTACCTCAACGCATCGGAACCAGGCATAGCTTGGCATTCATCATGATTTGCTGAGCCGCGGGTCCGGCGTCTGGCAGAGGGTGGGGGCATATGCGCCTGTCCACCCATACAAATTTGAAGAGAACGAATATTTCTAGAGACGAGTTGCCAGGACAGACTTGCGTGTTAAGGCGTAGGCGTGACATCAGGCGTCGTGCCGGACCATGTGAAGCTTCTCTGGATGCTTTTCGCGCCCCCGCTTTCATATCGCGGATCCCCCGCGTTGTCCACACCGCTTTGTCGGACAACCTCAATCCACCATCTCATGATGTGTGGGAGGGATTCGTTAGGTCGCAGCGTTGTGGGGACGATATATTTAGTGTCAGTCACGAAAGCGATGATTTTCCGTGTACCCGTGCCCTCAGTAATATCCTCGACGGTCACCCGGTAGCTCTCATTTTCGCGCAGCTCACCAACTGAAGCCCATTGAAGTGTGACGGTATCATTTGCGAGCGTGAACGCTGCTCCATCTTGAGGAAGCAGTAAGTTTGCTGCAGGATACGGAGGCGGCGGCGTGGGTGTGGGTGATGGGCCAGGAGTTGGGTTACGTTCACACAGCGGTAGAATCAAGATTTGACCCAGGAAAACCGTATCGCTCGTCATGCCGTTGTAATCCATGATAGCTCTTGAATTTACGTTGTAATTCTCAGCGATCGCGCCGAGCGTGTCGTTCGCTTCAACAGTGTATGTGATCGTCTCACAGGCAGCACGGGTGGCTTCCTCTGGCGGGAGAGTCGCCGTTGGTTCCGGGGACGCAGTAGGGGTCGGTTGAGGGACGTTCAGGCTTTGTCCGACGGAGAGAATGCTTAGGTTATTCAAACCCAGATTGGCTTGTAGAATGGCCTGGACCGAAATGTCGTACCTGACTGCGATGCCGAGGAATGTATCTCCAGCGAGGACAATATGCTGCAAAGTGGGTAAAGGTGTAAATGTAGGTACAAGTGTCTCTGTCGGGGTGGCTGTGGGCGTGAGCGTTATCGTAGCAGTGACTGAAGGTGTCCCGCTTGGTTCTCCGCTGATCGTCGTTCCCAACGTTCTGGTGGCGGCGTAAGTAAGGCCCACCGCAAGCAACGCAAATGCAGCCAGGATCAGCAACGCAATGGGGAGAGATAAAGAAATTTTCCCGATTGATCTAGAAGCACTAGAAGAACCCTGAGCATTAACGTCGGTGCCGCATACGCTGCACCGAGTAGCACCCTCTGCAAGGTGGGTTCCACAGGTTTGACAGACAAGATCTTTGCCGGATTTATCTTTTCGTCGCATTTGTATTTTCGACCTTATAGGGTGGCCGACGCATTATACCAGCCAGTTTGGAAAGACCCAAGGCGGGGCTGAAATATTATCAGTTTTGCTTCGCATGATCAGAATGGGAGAGAGTGAAAACCCAAAGAAGGACCTATTTTCTGCATGGATGCCAGGACATGGGCGATGTGTTCCCAAAGATCTGCGCCCATTTCAGCGGCTGCCATCTCGATCTCGTCCCGGTTTATCGCTGCCGCGAACCGTGCGTCCTTCCACTTTTTCTTGACGGACTTGATGGTTAGATCGTCAAGAGATTTAGATGGGCGCACCAGACCGACTGCGTGGATAAGTCCGGTGATTTCGTCGCATGCATACAAGGTTCTCGCCATCATTATCTCACGGGGGACTCCTGTGTGATCAGCATGGCTGAGTATACATAGGACGATGTCTTCAGGAACTCCCCTTTCTCGAAGTATGGGTGCGCCGTCTTGTGGATGCTGCTCCAACGTCGGGTGAATCTCCCAATCAAAGTCATGCAATAGACCCGCGAGCCCCCACACCTCGGGATCTTCACCATATTCAGGAGCATAATCTCGCATGGCTGCTTCAACGGCGAGCATGTGGCGCTTGAGATTATCATTGCTTACGTAGTCATCCACGATCTTCACTGCTTCGTCACGGTTCATAGGCTTTATTCTCAAGATGTGTAAGCGTCTAGGATGCTGCTGCTCGATACTTGCCTGCATCCCAGAGGGCGCGCAATGTCGCCACGGTCTCCCGGAGTGACCAGAAGGAATTCGCGCGATATTCGCGCAGATCCGCGGTCACACCTTCAGTTTGCAGTCCGATTGAATCACATAGCACGAGTGCTCTTGGGAGATGGAACCTCTGCGTAATGAGCAAGGCTTCCTGTACGCCAAATTTAATCTTCAGATTGAGACAGGTGGAAAAAGTCCGATCGCCGTCTGAATCGGTGAGGATGTGTTCGGGCGGAACGCCAAGGTCTTGGGCGTAGGATCGCATGGCTTCGGCTTCGTCGTAACCGGATGAATTTCTCGAACCACTGAGGATGAGCACGTCCGTCTTGCCGTTGAGATAGAGCTCGGCTGCGGTTGCAACCCGATCTGCAAGGACGGCAGTAGGGCGCCCATCACGTCTTAAGCCTGCACCGAAGACGACTGCAATTGGAAGGGAGGGCGCCTCCTCCGGGGGATGGATTCTAGGACCATACCTCAGCCCGAGGTACCACTTTGGTACGAGCAAGATGGCTAGAAGAAGAGATCCCAGCGTGAAAATTTGGAGCAATTTTGAATTCATATCAACTCACATTTCAAATGATTCTACCAAATCCTAAAAGACATTGTGGCTCTTCACAGATACATTCGAAGGGCGCTCAACCCTGCTCGGATAATCGAAGGCGAGGGCCATCGAAAAATTGACACGCATTTAGGTTGATGATAGACTTTTATAGCTCTTATTTATCGGATGAATAGGATGAATTAGCTGCAATGGAGAGGATCTAGGATGGTTAACGAACCAGACTCCGATTTTATGCAATATTTGGCTCGCAGCGGGCTGGAGCCTGGAGAACCGCTACCATCTATCCAAATCGTTGCAAAAACGCTTGGAATCAGCGTAGGGAAGCTGCGAGAACAGCTTGAAGTGGCACGCCAGTCTATCCCGATGGGGCGTCTCGGCACAGC
>CBDVCG010000062.1:0-8427 GCA_965372425.1 uncultured Anaerolineales bacterium | reverse complement strand
TACTAATGTCCTGGTCGATCACAGTGGACTGGAAGAAACCGGAGAACATGCGGTCGAATCATTGCCATTCAATGATGCATGTTCGATTTTAGCACAATGTGTCTGGGGTTTGCGAGGGGGAGGATTTCCTAGTTCGCCGCCGCGCCGATAAGGTCGGAATGTGTGATTAAGCCGGCATCATCGAGCGGCCAGTACACGACGACGGCTTTACCGATGATTTCACCAAGCGGTAGTGTGCCCCAGTTTTGAGAATCAGAGGAATTATTTCGATTGTCTCCAAGCACAAACAACTCATCACTGCCAATATGCCATTCGCCGCTGTAGCGAGGCGCATCAGCGATGTAGGGTTCATTCAAGGGATTCCCGTTTACCGAGATTTGGCCATCTTGCACGATGACAGTGTCGCCGGGGAGGCCAATGACACGTTTAATAAACCTCCGCTGTTTGTTCAAGGGAAAATGGAAGACAATGATGTCACCCCGCTCCGGATCCTGCCAACGGTACGCCAAACGGTTCACGACCACAAACTGACCTTCGTGTAGCGTAGGCTCCATGCTGATGCCTTCGACGCGAATTCGGGCGGTGAGAAGATTGACCGCCAGGAAAAGCAGACCAGCGATGAGGACAGTTTGGAGTATTTCACCAAGCGCACGCAGCATTCGAGAGAAGAAGCCAGGTGGAGTGGAGGCGCCTATCTCTGAAGGCGCAGGATCTGATTGGAAGGTATCGCCCACGACGGGGCATTATATCATGCTGATAACCGCTGGCGGGAGGTTCGAGAGCGGGCAATCTATCTGCGGCGGTACGAGATGCGAATGGGTGTCCCAATAAATCCGTAATCCGCACGAATCCTATTCTCGAGATACCTGCTGTACGAGAAATGTACCAATTCCGGATCGTTCACATGAAATAGGAATGTCGGAGGATCGGTCCGAACCTGGCTGACATATTTGATTTTAAGACGCCGCCCTTTCCGGGTAGGAGGGGCGTGCGAACGAATAGCATTCTGTAGGAGACGGTTGAGTTCTCCGGTCGGGATCCGTCGCAGCCGTTCCTCCTGAACCCTGAGCGCAGCCGGGATCACCAGGTCCACACGCTGCCCAGTTTTTGCTGAGATAAAGAGGACGGGGACGAACTCCATGAAATTCAATCTCCCTCGTACATGCTCCGTATATGCAGGCATGGTATGGGTATCTTTCGGGACGAGGTCCCATTTATTCACAATTACAACGACGCTCTTGAACTTATCGAGAACCATCCCGGCGATGTGTTCATCTTGTGCTGTAACGCCTTCCGCGGCATCAATCATAAGCAGCACAACGACAGCACGATCGATGGCCTTCAACGCGCGTATTACCGAGTACTTTTCTACGCCTGGTTCAATACGTCCTCTCCGACGGATACCCGCTGTATCAATGAGCGTAACGGGGGTATCGTGGTACATCAACTGCGTATCGATCGCATCCCGGGTTGTACCAGGGATCGGGGAGACGATGACACGTTCTTCACCAAGAAGTTTGTTCAAGAGACTGGATTTGCCCACATTCGGCCGTCCTACGATGGCTATCTTGATATCCCCATCATCCTCTTCGGCGACAGGAATGCGTGCCCCTATCGCATCGATGATCAAGTCGAGTAAATCCCCTGTGCCCTTTCCGTGAAGCGCGGAAACCGGAATAGGTTCTCCCATGCCCATTTCGTAGAAGGTGCTGGCTTGATCTCGACGTTCTGCATTGTCACAGCGGTTAACCACGAGCAGGATCGACGGGGTTTCCACCTCTCCTATAACTCGCTGATGTTTGCGCAAGATCGCGGCGACCTCGATATCAGCTGGCGTGACTCCATTTTCAACATCGACGAGAAAAAGCACAACATCCGCATCACGGACGGCGATTTCTGCTTGACCTCGAATGTGGCTGATGTAATCCGCGGAATCCAGGGAGAGAGGTTCTGCACGGCTCAAATTGGTCGGGTCGATACCGCCTGTGTCAACGATGTCGAAGACGACACCGTTCCATTCCACTTCTGCGACGAGCCGATCACGCGTCGTTCCAGGAGTATCATTCACGACAGCAAGCCGTTCCCCGGCGAGACGGTTGAACAGCGTTGATTTCCCGACATTGGGACGACCCACAAGGGCGACAATGGGTTTGGGAATCATGGCATCAAGGCGGAGGGGGTAGTGGGGTAGGCGTGGGAGGTGGGCTGGTGGATACCGTGACCTCGATCGCGGCGGGTATCGGTCCTTCCCATTCGATATCGGGGGGCAGCACAACGACCTGCGGCTCAAGCTGGTACGTGCCGACACCCAGATCGAACAGATCGACAACTACAGTCACATCCTCATCTGTAAGGAAATCGAGCGTGATGCGCGGACCCGTGAGAAAGACACTTACCTCTTTAGGGGATGGATACCCGTAGAGCCCTGGGCCCTCACCAATCGTTTCAACTGGGCGGTTCACGGTGATTGAAGTTTGAATCGGATCGATCTTTACGATGACAGTGACCGTCTGGTCTCCTACAAGGGAGAGACCATCGGACAAGTCCAGGGCGAGACGTCTTTCCGTATCCCCGATCAGTGCAGAGACATCCAGGGAAACCGTCTTGACAAACCCCGGAAGAGCATCCAGGGCTTCCTGATCCGACGAGAATATAACTACGATATTTGGGGTTACTGAAATCCCGGATATCCTGTAATAACCGGCAGCCTGGAGTTCCTCTTCGCCGGTTAATTCAGCGATGACGGAGACAGGTCGAAACTGTTCAGCCTCAAGAATGGGGACTTCGACGCGGGCAGACTCTATTTCGAGCTGGACCCCATCGACCACTCTTCCTTCATCGTCAACAGGCGCAAGTGAAACGAGCTGGTTGAAACTCTCATTACGTCCACCCAGGTTGATTTCTCCGTGTACCTCTGCGACAAGATCTACAGAAGCCTGAGGGCCGTATATGTTCATCGTTTGAGGAGAGATGATCGGATTCTCGTGTCGAAAACCCAGCGCTGGATCACCAGAGACGATAATCTCAATCGGCACTTCGCTGGAGGTTAATGGTTCGATAGTCAATGTCACCGATTCTGGGTCGATTGCGGTAACCTTTGCCGAGCTTATGTTTACGCTGTCGAGAATGGTGGCCCGATACTGGCCTGGTGTCAGGTCGGACAGATCGATAAAGAGTTCGAGATCTGAATCTGACAACGTATCCCAGGTTGAACGAGGCGCGCGGACGATCACATTCGCCGTGGTGGGATAATCGCCGGTGATAATGAGTTCTTCGGATAAGGCTCTATATTCTATCGGCAGAGCACGTGGGAATGGTCGTTCCTCAATGGGATCAACGCCATTTACTGCTGAAACCCAGGCGACCACGGCGAGCATGAATGCCAGGAAGAGCGTGCCTAAGTTGTCCCCTAGCCATCGGATCATCGCCGCGAATCTCCGTCACCAGGGATTTGAACTTTGAAGCCCCTCCTTCTGGGAATGAAGCGGTCCAACCAGGCTGGCAAGCGGGTCGAAGCGCGAGGTCGGAAGAAGGCCGTGAGTATATTGCGCAGGCGAGCCTTATCCAAGCGTCGGATCATACGGCCATTGTGGGTAACCGCAATCCCCCCTGTTTCTTCAGATACGACCACTGAGACCGAATCGCTGATCTCGCTGATGCCTAGCGCGGCACGGTGGCGTAAGCCGAATTGTCTCTCGGGTGTTCTTGATAACGTACCGCTGGACGAAAGGGGAAGCACACAGGCCGAGGCCGTAATGCGGCCGTCACAAATGATGGCAGCGCCATCATGCAGGGGGGTATTGATGTGAAAAATCTGAAGCAAGAGCTCCGGTGTGAGAATGGCATCCATGGCGACGCCGGTTTCTTCGTATTCATCGAGACGATCGTCGCGCTCAACGACGATTAATGCGCCATACCGTCGATCTGAGAGCCTTTGTGCCGTACTGCAGATGATTTCGATCATCTTCTCCATCTTGTCCGGATCTGTGCTCAGGAAAGCCATATTAGTGGTCCGGCCCAATCTTTCCAATGCTCGTCGGATCTCGGGAGCGAAGATGACTGGAATAGCAATCAATATGGCAGGAAGAGCATTGCGCAGGATAAAGGAAAATGCGGGTAAGTCCAAAAGGGTTGTCAGGAGGGCGATGGTGATGACCAGGACGATCACACCGCGGAGAAGCACGACGGCTTGGGTACCTCTCACAAGCCTCAGCAGAAAGAAGACCACGAGCGTGACGAGCAGTAAATCGACTACACTCAATAGATCAAAACGCTGGAAGAAGAAGCCGAGTTCGGCGATTAAATTCTCCACGATACCTACCTCTACTAAATTAAACCCGCATGCTTATTGGATGTTACGGATGAGTTCCTCGTAATCTTCGATGTTGGGCGGGTCGAGGTCAATGATGATTTGAATCGTCTGGATCGCCTCTTGAACCTGCCCTGCATCAAGCTGGATCTCGCCTAGCGCATCATATTGCGCAATCGCGTCCGCCTTTCTTCCCGCAGCGCGATACGCTTCGGCAAGACGACTATGGAGGGCTTGTTTGCCTGGATACTCCCTGGCCAGATCCTCGATCGTTGTAAGTGCATCCTGCCCGCGACCAGCCTTGACAAGCTGATCGAGATGGATGTCCAGTGCCTCGGCGGCTTGTTTCTCCTGTCCCAACCGCAGGTTGAGGTCGATCACGTGAGCGCGAGCTGGTTCATTTTCCGGATCGAGTTCACAAATTTGTTCAAAATCTTCGAGTGCTTGACGCACATCGAGACGGGAGAGGTCGATGTCCCCCATCATTTCAAGGATTTGAATGGCCCATTTTGGATCGATGCGACCCCGTTGCGAGAGCATCAATGCTGCAAGTAGAGTCTCCCGAGCGGAGTCAAGCTGTGCCATGTGCTTGAACAGTTCGGCAAGCTCAAGGTCCTGTTTGATGGCATCTTCGACACGGTCTTGCTGCGCAAGAAGATCGATCATTTGTTTGCGCGTCGCCACGTCGATAGGATTGGCGCGTACGATCCTGTCGTATACCGCTGTGGCCTGAGGGATTTCGCCACGTACCATATGTGTGCGGGCGATGGTTCGCAGTTTGACCATGCCGGCTTCCTTTTTGCCGGTCTTAATGAGAATCTCGGCCATACGACCGTGCAGCGCAAGATAGGAGGGGACATAATCGAGAGCCAACATCGCTTCTTCCATGGCACCCATATATTTCTCGCGGGCGATCAAGTCATCAATCCGCCCGATGGATCGGATCACCCGTTCCGTACCGCCAACCGCGAGCATCTCTGCTATTGGAATGAGTGTTCCGCCGCCACTCTCCCCTTCGAGTTGACGTCGTGCCTGCCTCAACCGCTGCAGCCATTCCGGTCCGCTGAGGAAGTTGAGCGTGTTTTCGACAATTTGCGAAAGTGCTTCCTCATCACCCTCGTTTTGAGATGCGAGGATGGTGTCGTAAAGCTGATTTAGCTGACTCGACTGATTGTCGTCGACGGATAGGGAGTCCGCGCGCCGTAACGCCTGGAGCAAGTAACGTGCGGCTTCAGGCAAATCCCCTTGAATTCTCGATATACGGCCTAAGGCGAGATTTGCCCCAAGATCAAGCTCGGGATGTCCGAGAGATTTAGAGAAGCTCGTCATCGCCTCGTCGAGTTCATTCTCGTTTTTCAAGAGGAGGCCAAGGTTGTAATAGGCAGCGGGGTGATCCAGACCTGCCTGTATCGCGTTCTGATACTCCTTTATCGCCTGTCGGTTGTTGCCTCGAGTTTGCAAGTCGATCGCCAGTCCGAGGTAGCGGTACATCTGAGGTTGAGCGAGCGATGCACGTTCCTCACTGATCCGTCCTTTCGTAAGTTCAGCCATATCAAGCGTGGAGACATCTTCGTCAGCCGCACCTGTAGGATCTTCGAATAGGAGACCGGCCAGGAGAGTTAGTGCTTGAGTTTGCGCTACAGTCTCCGGATCAGCTTGTTTACCATCCTTTACCGCGCGGTCATCAACCTCGTCAGCTTTGAGATATTCTTTGACTTGATCTATGCGGAGTGGCGCCGTGGCGGCACGCGGCTCAGTCGAGGGAGGTAGCTTTTCTCCCTTCTGGACCATCTTAAGCGCTTTGGTGGCATCTTTGTCCGCAGGAATTATCCTGAGGGCGCGTTGGATGGCATCGATAGCCTGGTCTGAATTCCCGGTGCTTTGAATGATCGAGGCCAAGACGAGATACTCGTCGATCGCATCTTGTTTACGACCGAGTCGCTCATAGGTCAGCGCCAGGCGGGAGCGGGTGGCTCGATCATCGGGGGTGATGCGGGCGATATGAACCCAATTCTCGATCGCTTTTTCAGCATCCTTGCGTTTAAGATGCTGCTCGGCGGCATCCCTTCGCTGTTCAACAGCAGCTTTTGTCTGCCCCATGCGTTCTAAAATTTCGGCGCTTTTTTCGATTGGGGTTGGGTTGTTTGGATCCAGTTTGGTAGCGTGGTGATAGACATCTAACGATTGCTTATACTGTTCCGTCTCGAGTAGTGCCAGACCGAGGCTGGTTAACGCGTTAATGTCATCCGGGATTTCTGCGAGTGCTTTTCGATAGAACTCGATCGCACGATCCCACTCTAAATCCCAGGCGGCAGAATGTCCCAGGTGCATGGATTCATCGAAGAGATCTTTGCGTCCGGTCATGCCTTATATTTTCCGCATCTTGGGGTAACCATGCGAGTATAGCATAAGTTATATGCTGATGCCGCGGCGTTGAAAAATGAGATTAAAGAGGTTCGAGATTCGACCAATTTGGCCCGGCCTTTGCATCTGTCTTCAAGGGAACAACCAGTTCAAACGCTGACTGCATGGTCTCCCGGACGATGCCCGCGACGGCCTCGAGCTCATTCTCAGGGCAATCAAACACGAGCTCATCGTGAACCTGCAGAAGCATCCTGGCACGATATCCACCTTCTGCTAATTGTTTCGGTAATTTCAGCATGGCAATCTTCATGATATCCGCGGCGGTCCCCTGGATGGGGGCGTTGATGGCCTCCCGCATTGCCCGTGATCGAACGACTTCTGAAACAGAAGCGTCCTTGAGGAGCTGCGGGAAGTAGCGTCGCCGTCCTAACAAGGTGGCGACATATCCTTGCTCGGATGCCTGGCCCCGGATTTTCTCAAGATAGCCTTGTACACCAGGATATTGTGTAAAGTAAGCATCCACAAAATCTTCAGCTTCAGCGAGGGTAAGGTCTGTAGAACGTGAGAGACCAAAAGGACTCATGCCGTAAATCAAACCAAAGTTAACCGCTTTCGCATGCCGGCGCATATCCCCGGTGACATCTTCTAAATCCACACGGTATATCGCAGAAGCAGTAGCTTGATGGATATCTTCGTCATTGAGGAAGGCTTCAATCATGGCTTTATCCTCGGCAATATGGGCCACGATTCTGAGCTCGATCTGGGAATAGTCCACGCCCAGGAGCAAGTTGCCTGGAAAGGGGATAAATGCCTGGCGGATCCGACGCCCGAGCTCGGTGCGTATGGGAATGTTTTGTAAATTGGGGTCTGAGGACGCGAGCCTTCCAGTTACCGAACCCGTCTGATTGTACGAGGTGTGCACCCGTCCTGTCGCTGCATTTACCTGATCAGGGAGCGCATCCGCATAGGTCGATTTGAGTTTTGCGATTTCCCGATATTCCCGGATTAGATCGATCATAGGGTGCTTATCTTGTAGTTCATCGAGCACGGATGCCGCCGTAGAATAGTGTCCGGAAGCGGTCTTTCGAGTCCGGTCAGGAGGATCGAGTCCAAGCTCATCGAAAAGGACTTTCGATAACTGCTGGGTGGAATTGATATTAAACTCATGTCCTACCATCTCGTAAATCTGCTCGGCGATTTGACCAATTCGTGCGTGCATCTCTTCCGACAACTCTTTGAGAAACGCGGTGTCGAGCGCGATTCCCACCATTTCCATCTCGGCAAGGATTGGCACGAGTGGCATTTCGAGATTCACAAACATCTCAAGCTGATTCTTTTCCTCGAGCTCAAGCTGAAGTTCGGGGATGAGACGAAGACAGATCTCTGCATCCGCGACGGCGTAGGGTGCCGCCTCTTCGATCGGCACGTCGGCCATGGATCGCTGGTTTTTCCCCGAACCAATAAGTTCTTGAATCTCGGTCATCTCAATACCCAGGCGTACCCAGGCGAGGCTCTTCAAACCCAGGTTGCGGGAACCCGGGTCGCACAGCCATTCGGCGATCATGGTGTCAAATGCGAGCGGAGTGATGCTAAGCCCATACCGGGCGAGGACGATGTAATCGTATTTCACATTGTGGCCAACTTTGGGGATGCCAGGGTCCGTCAGAGGCTTGGCTAATGTGATCAGCGTCTCTTCCAGATCGAGCTGCGATTTCCCTGCGACAGCGGGAGAGTGACCGTGAGGGATGTAATAC
>CBDVCG010000061.1:0-8471 GCA_965372425.1 uncultured Anaerolineales bacterium | reverse complement strand
CAACAGCGGTGGAGAAACGCGCCGTCTATGATGCCTCCATGGCGGCCGGCGCACGGGAGACTTTTCTGGTCGAAGAACCTACGGCTGCGGCGTTGGGGGCATCACTCCCAATTGGTGAAGTTCGCGGATCCATGATATGTGACATTGGTGGCGGCACCTCCGAAATGGCCGTATTTTCAATGGGCGGTATAGTTGTATCGCGGTCGCTGCGTGTAGCTGGTGACGAGATGGATCAGGACATCATCAATTACATCCGCAACAAGTACAACCTGCTCATTGGTGAGCGCATGGCAGAATCGGTAAAGTTAGCCATCGGTTCTGCGTATCCTCTAAAAGAAGAAAAGACAACCGCTGTCCGGGGAAGAAATCTCGTCAGTGGTCTACCTGAGGCCGTTGAAGTTTCCTCGGTAGAAATACGCGAAGCCCTATCGGGTTCGGTGAAAATCATCGTCGACACGCTTCGAGACGCCGTCGACGAAACACCTCCCGAGATCATCGCCGACCTCATGGAAGAGGGTGTCTGCCTCGCAGGTGGAGGATCACAGCTTCAAGGACTGACCGACCGGCTATCTGAAGAACTGAAGATGAGGGTCTGGCAAGCTGATGATCCAATGACTTGCGTCGCAAGAGGTGCGGGTAAAATTCTTGAAAATTTCGACACATTGGGACGCTTCCTCGTCGGCCTCGAGCGCTCGACATCTTGGTAGGATAAATCGTTGAGCGCCTTCAATCCATTATCATGAATAGAATAGACACGAGAGTTCTGATTGCTGCGATTCTAATTTTATTGGCAGCAGGGCTCATGATCCTCAATATCGGCGGATTTCTGCAACCCGTCCAGAGTCTGGCCCTTCGACCGATTTCCGCGGTCCAATCTTGGGTGTCCCTCCGCTTCACAGCGATTCGAGATATCCTCACCGCGCCACGCGATGTAACCACATTGCGGGAAGATATCCGTGCGCTCGAAGCTGAGAACGCGCGATTACAGCAGGAGGTCATCTCCCTGCGCGAACAGGCTGCGGAAGCTGAAATCTTAGCCGCCTTGCTCAACTATGCACGCGCCCAACCCGAGAGCAGATACGTAGCTGCGAATGTCGTCGGACGTGATGTGAGCCCCTTTATCCGTTCGGTTATGATCGATCGAGGCTCGGATCATGGCATCGCTCGGGGCATGCCTGTGGTTACGGAAAGCGGCCTTGTCGGTCGTGTCTCCGAAGTATTCTCGACTTTTTCAAGAATTCAATTGATAAGCGATCCGGAATCTGCGGTTAATGTCAGATTTCAGGATTCTCGAGCGGATGGGGTCCTGACTGCGCAGCTGAATGGGGATCTCATCGTGGATCTTATCGATCTCAACACTCAATTGAATGAAGGAGAACTCGTCCTGACTTCAGGCCTTGGAGGCAAACACCCTGCGGACATACCGATTGGACAGGTGATCAGTGTCCGTAAGCGAGATTACGACCTCTTTCAACAAGCAACTATTCAACCGCTCGTGGATTTTGAAAACCTCGAAGTCGTGCTCATCATCACGAATTTCCAGACTTTTTCGATCGACACGGGTGCACCATAGCGGTGAATGCGTAATGGTTTACATTATTGGCGTTCCCCTCATGGCACTCATGGCGTTGATACAGTCCACCATGCTTAGCCAGTTCCGTTTTCTCTCCGGAAGACCGGATCTGATCCTCCTGGTTGTGATCGGATGGGGGCTCGCAGGGCGATCGACAGAATCGATGGTTTTTGCTTTTTTTGGCGGTCTGTTCCTGGATTTCTTTTCCGCTCTTCCCTTTGGGACCCATGCAATCGCTCTCGTCCTCGTCGCCCTTCTCGTATCTTTGTACGAAAGACGAATCTGGGAGGCAAATATTCTCATCCCGCTTGGTATCACCCTGATGGGATCGCTCGTATACCACATGATCATTCTGGCGGTGCTGTTATTATCGGGACGGCAGATAGACCTCACATTTGCGTTTGGACGTGTTATCCTCCCCAGTACATTTTTAAACATCATCCTGGCCATTCCAATGGCTCAGGCGATGGCAGCGATTGCCCGCCGTCTGTACCCTGCCGAGGTTGATCTGTAATGAACCCGGGATCGGGCAAACATATCTCCATTTTTCGACTGAATGTCATATATGCGGTGATCGCCATCGCGGTTTTTACGTTCGTCCTGCGCCTATTCACGCTTCAGATCATTGAAGGGGAAGCCTTCCAACAGCAAGCAGATGAGAATAGGCTTGTCACCGTTACCATTCCAGCTCCCCGTGGGATTATTTACGACCGGAATGACTTCCAGCTCGTCCGCAATATCCCTGCGTTTAACATTATGATCACACCTGCGCTCCTTCCAGACAGTCAGGCGGAGATTGAAGCCATCTACCAACGATTGTCAGAAATAACGGGTGTTCCAGTGGATCAAGAAGGTCCTCCAACAGCATTGTGCATCCCCGGCCGAGGCATTCTCCAATTTGTCGAAGAGGGCGCCACGAACCGTCCTTATGAGGCCTGGCCGATCGCATGTGATGTGGATGAAGAAATCGGCCGAATTTTGAGGGAGGAACAAGCTGATCTTCCCGGGGTGAGCGTCGAAACAGTTCCGATACGAGATTACACCACCGGCGACCTAACCTCGAACTTCATCGGCTATATGGGTCCCATCCCGGCAGCCCTGGAGGAATTCTATAAAGAGCTGGGTTTTGAGGCTGATCGAGACAAAGTTGGATATGCCGGAGTTGAGTTGGGATATCTAGGAATGTTCCAGGAGATCCTTGCCGGGCAGAATGGGATCAAACAGATCGAACGAGATGTTGCCGGACAAGAAGTGCGTGAGGTAGGTTCATTCACACAACCGGTGCCCGGGAATAGCGTCAAACTCAGTATCGACACAAGATTGCAGGCAGTTGCTCAAACGGCCCTCGAGAGCCGGATCGAGTTCATTAACCGATATTCGGGTGAGGAGAGAGCTCCATTGGGCGCCGTCATTGCCATGAACCCTCAGACGGGCGAGATATTGGCGATGGTATCCTTGCCCACCTATGAAAACAATAGATTTGCACGCTTGATCCCGTTGGACTACTACGAGCAGCTGGTCACCAATGAACGCGGCAATCCACTTTCCAACCACGCCATTGCAAGTGAATTTCCCCCAGGCTCATCGTTCAAGATGGTCACGGCCATAGGCGCATTGAACGAGGGAGTCATCACCCCTGAACGAACACTTTTTGATCCGGGAAAGATAACCATCGCCGATCGATATTTCCCCAATGATCCTGGAAAAGCCAAGGATTTTGTCTGCTGGAAAGAGGACGGCCACGGGGACGTTGACTTCGAGAGAGGAATCGCCGAATCCTGCAATGTCTACTTCTATAAAATTGGGGGGGGCTTTCCCGGAGAAGTCGAGCAGGGTCTCGGTATCGATGGTGTGAACATCTATGCACCCGCGCTCGGCTACGGCGCTCAACTCGGGATCGATTTGCCGGGCGAGGAAAACGGCCTCATCCCAAGCCGGACCTGGAAGCGCATCGCCCTAGGCGAAAACTGGTCTACGGGTGACACATACAACACCGTCGTAGGGCAGGGATTTGTGAGCGCCACCCCGCTTCAAGTGCTCACATCTATCGCGACCTTGGCGAATGGTGGGAAGGTCATGTGGCCACATTTGGTTAAAGAAATCCTCGATGGTGAAGGGAATATCGTCGAAAGCATCGAGCCTTGTGTTCTTTGGGACCTGGCCGACGGTGAGATCACGCCACTAGAGGACATCGGCGCAAACTGTCTTACCATGCCGGATGAATTACGCCAGTTAGTCATCAGCTCAAGAGCTGATATCGGCTCTCCTGATGTCCTTGTCGATCCAGAAGTAATCATACGCGCCCAGGCCGGTATGCATCGGGTTACACAAGGTGATGGCACCGCGGCTGGATATGCCGACCTTGATACCATCTCCTCGGCGGGGAAAACCGGCACCGGAGAATTCTGTGATGCATACGTGTTCAACCAGGGTTTATGCAAACCGGGTGAATGGCCCACCCACGCCTGGTATACCGCATACGCCCCAGCCGAAAATCCGGAGATCGCTGTCGTAGCATTCGTGTACAACGGCGGAGAGGGCGCAGTCACATCTGGCCCAATCGTGAAACAAGTGCTCGAAGCCTATTTCGAGCTAAAAGAAGTCGATATCGCCAAGTCTGAATAAGAAGAATTGCAACCGATCGGCTTACGTCTAACCCGCACAACCTCACACAAACAGCGTACAGCCTGGGTGGACACACACATCCCCATCCCCGCTGCCCGGATCAATCTCAATCAACGTTAATCGATACCATCTTCTGAGCTGCAAACTACGAGAAATTCGCCCTGAAAAATGAGGCATGCTATAATCGCCCCGCACGGGGCCTATGGATACTTCTCTGGAAATCAAGGGAATTCAAGATGGGCTTTTGGTCACCCTGCCAAACGGGGATTGGCTGGAAGCGCGTCAAAATCTGCTTACATCTGTCCGTGAGCAAGCTGACTTTTTTCGGGGTGCACGCCTCGCTCTTCAGCTTCATGACAGAACGTTGAGTGCGGCTGAATTGGGCAGCTTGCGGGGGGATTTGGCCGAGCAGGATGTCTCGCTTTATGCGATACTTTCAACATCCGAACATACCCAAGCAGCGGCTGCCGATCTTGGGATGGCGGTCGATCTGGTCCGAGAGAAGAGCCTCGAAGATGATTACGAGATCCCCCTCACCACGGACCTTACGGGTGAGGAGGCTGTACTGATCAATCGCACACTTCGTTCGGGGCACAGCATTCGGCACCCTGGCCACGTAATCGTCTTCGGGGATGTGAACCCGGGTGCGGAAATAATCGCTGGTGGGAATATTATCATCTGGGGTCGTTTGAGAGGACTGGTACACGCTGGTGCAGCAGGAAATGACCAATCTGTAGTTTGCGCTCTCGACCTCTCCCCCACGCAGCTTCGCATCGCCGGTCAAATAACCGTATCCCCTTCTAGGAAGGGACGGCCAAAACCAGAAATAGCACGTATCCGTGAGGGTCAGCTGGTAGCAGAAGAGTGGGCGGGCAAACGGAAAAAATAAGGAAATCAGGATACGGAGCGCGCGTATGAGTGCCAAGATCATAACGATCACCTCCGGTAAAGGCGGGGTTGGAAAAACTACAGCAACTGCAAATTTGGGTGCTGCATTGGCTTCCCAGGGTCATCGCGTCGTTTGCATTGATGCGGACATCGGTCTACGGAATTTAGATGTCGTCATGGGACTGGAAAACCGCATCGTGTACGACCTCGTCGACGTTGTCGAAGGTCGCTGTAAACTTCGTCAAGCGATGATCCGTGATAAACGCATCGATAATCTATACCTTGTTCCGGCCGCACAAACGCGAGACAAAACTTCGGTCTCGCCCCAGGATATGGTGCGGATATGCGAAGAACTGCGTGAAGATTTCGATTGGGTCGTGATCGATTCGCCTGCGGGAATTGAGCGCGGGTTCAGGAACGCCATTGCTCCAGCGGATATGATCATTATCATCACGAATCCAGAAATATCGGCGGTTCGCGATGCCGATCGGATTATCGGGCTCGTCGAGGCTGAGGAAAAAGATCCCGGCAGACTCATTGTCAACCGTGTAAAACCTGAGATGGTGAGGCGTGGAGATATGCTCGCCACCGAGGATATTCTCGATGTGCTTGCCATCGACCTCATCGGTGTCGTGCCTGAAGATGATTCGATCATCATATCCACAAACCAGGGGATTCCCGCCGTCCTGGATGAAAATAGCAGTGCCGGAAAAGCGTATAGAAACATCGCCCTTCGGCTGGATGGACAAGATATCCCATTTGAGGACCTGGCTGACAAGGACGGATTTTTCGGTCGGATTTCCCGGATGATGAAATCGGGAGGAGACGCATGAGCTTCTTTCAGAAAATGGGGCTCACCAGCCCGAAAAGCGCCCGATCTGCAAAAGACCGTCTCCAACTCGTGCTCATCCACGACCGTGCTGGTTTATCTCCCGGTAAGCTCGAAGCCCTGAAAGACGATATCATCCGTGTGTTGTCAAGACACATTGAAATCGACACTGAAGCTGTCAAGATCTCACTGACCGACGATCGTGATCGGCAGCGCCTGGTCGCGGACATCCCACTCGCCCCCATTAATAAGCGTCGGCGGTAAAATAACTCCACGATGCAATCGACAAGAATATGGCGTCATTTTGACGTCTGGTTGCTGGCAGCCGTAACCCTTCTCACGATCGCCGGAGTGGCGATGATTCAGTCGGCCATAGGCGGGAATGAGAACCTTGCCGAACTTATCCTCCGCCAGGCCATCTACGCTGTCATTGGATTGGTAGTCCTCTTTCTTACTGCTGCCATCGATTATCGAATCTGGTCTGCGCTCTCAAGAATGCTGTACGGCTTTGTGCTCGTTACACTGGGATTCATCTTGTCCGCAGGATTCGTAGGGTTCGGTGCAGCACGCTGGTTCAATGTTGGTATCGCCACCATCCAACCATCAGAGCTCGCCAAAATCCTCATGATCCTTGTGATTGCCGATTACCTCGCACGCAACCAGCATGAGATCGATCAGCCGCGGACCCTCATACGAAGCCTTGCTCTAGTGGGCGTACCTGCATTGATGGTTTTCCTGCAGCCCGACCTGAGTACGGCCATCGTCCTCGGTGTCATCTGGCTGGCGATGGTATGGATCGCTGGAGCGCAATTTAAACACCTGCTCGCCATCCTGGGAGCTGGAATTCTTGCCCCGATAGTGAGCTGGCCATTTTTGCAGTCCTACCAGCAAGGCAGGATTGTGACCTTCTTATTCCCCAACCCTGGAGCGCAGTTCGGAGATACCTATAATGTCAACCAGGCTCTCATCTCTATCGGCTCGGGCGGTTTTTTTGGTCAGGGCTACGGCAGTGGGACCCAGGTGCAGCTCCGCTTTTTAAAAGTTCGTCACAC
Organism: uncultured Anaerolineales bacterium; assembly: GCA_965372425.1. Taxonomy (GTDB): domain Bacteria; phylum Chloroflexota; class Anaerolineae; order Anaerolineales; family E44-bin32; genus E44-bin32. The sequence continues at coordinate 1,504 of CBDVCG010000061.1, read as the reverse complement.
CGATTTTATCTTTTCAGCGTTATCGGAAGAGTTCGGGTTTATCGGAGCCGGCCTATTCATCGCCGTCCTGGTCTTCATCATCATTCGCTGTCTTCGAGGCGCCAGGATTGCCCGGGATAGCTATGGCTCATTTATCTGCTACGGGGTCGCGATCCTGCTCCTCTTCCAGGGATTCTTCAATATCGGGATGAACCTCAATCTTTTCCCTGTCTCAGGTCTTCCACTTCCCTTTTTCAGCTACGGTGGATCCTCGTTGCTCACGAGCTTGCTCGGAGTCGGATTGGTGGAGTCCGTCATTTTACGGCACAAGCAAATCGATCTATAACTTATGTCAAGGAAAATTAAACCTATGCCCCTATCACCCGCCCGCGTTCGCTTTGCCCCCTCCCCGACTGGACGCTTCCACATCGGAAGCGCCCGAACCGCACTCTATAACTATCTGCTCGCACGTCAGACTGGCGGGCAGTTCATCTTCCGCATTGAAGATACAGATCAAAAACGGTACATACCTGAAGCCGAACAGGAGTTTATTGAAGCTCTTAATTGGCATGGAATCACATGGGATGAGGGTCCCGATGTGGGTGGACCTTATGCACCCTATCGGCAATCCTTACGGGGTGATATCTACCGCGAACAGATTGAAGAAATGATCGATCGCGGCTCTGCCTATGCTTGTTTTTGCACGCCTGAAAGACTCGCTGATCTGAGAAAATCGCAGCAAGCACGGAAAGAGCCACCTCGGTATGACGGACTGTGCAGACGTCTCGATCCTTCAATTGCGGGGGAGAGAGTAAGATCAGGGGAAAAACACGTCGTGCGATTCAAGACGCCCCATCAGGGTGAGACCATAGGCGTCGACGCACTCAGGGGCGAAATTGTCGTCAAGAACGAGACGCTCGACGATTATATTCTCATGAAATCGGACGGGCTGCCCACGTACCACCTGGCTGCCATGGTGGACGACCATCTCATGGAAGTCACACATGTATTTCGTGCCTCCGAGTGGCTGCCCACATTCCCGCTTCACGTGCTTATTTATGAAGCCATGGAGTGGCAGCAGCCAGCGTGGGTCCACCTCTCGGTTTTTCTAAACCCCAGCGGCAAGGGAAAACTTAGCAAGCGTGATGCAGCGGGTTCCAAGAGCGGAAAAGCGGTCATATTTTCCCTCGATCTGCGAGATATGGGATATCTACCGGAAGCCGTGAATAATTGGATGGCGTTGATGGGTTGGTCGTATGATGATCATACTGAACTCTTCAGCATGGAGGAGTTGATTGAAAAATTCAGTATTGAGAAATTAAACACGAGCCCAGCGGCCGTAAATTACAGCAAACTCGATCACTTTAACGGGGTGTACATCCGCAACCTGTCCACAGTTGAGCTCCAGAAACGAATTGAGCCTTTCTATGCTCAAGCTGGCATTACAACATCAGCCTCTCTGCTTAACCATATAACTCCACTCATTCAAGAGCGAATTCGAACGTTGGACGAAGTTGTTCAAATC
>CBDVCG010000060.1:0-8493 GCA_965372425.1 uncultured Anaerolineales bacterium | reverse complement strand
CTGTTCCGAACGTCGCGCAAACCACCCGCATTCAAGATCTCATACATGTGTCATTTCGAACCCCCCGGGGAGGGGTGAGAAACTCCCTATCAAGTTCAATGACAGGAAACATGAATGGGGATGTTCTCTGACCAGAGAATGGTTTTTAGAAGCGGTCTTTAAAGGGTTCGATTTCCAGAGATCGGCACTCAGACTCGCTCGTGAGGGAGGATTTCTCGCTGCGCTCGAAATAACATGAGGACGAGAGCAAAGGCGAGATGAGATTGGGCACGAAGGTTCGCCACTGCAGCTGGCTGCCCTTCTTCGAAGGGGGCTTTTCTCTTGGGACATCCCCTCTGTTTATTATTGCTCTTACACAGATACTTTCCCTTAGATCGAAAAAACAATAAGCGCCAAACTAATCACACGCTTCTAAAGCGCCTTGCGCGTCGATAAAGGGCCTAACACCGCGCATCACTTCGACCACGCCTTCGACGCGAATACAATTCCCGGGACCAAACTCGGAGTATGTCTGTGTTCGATCAGCGATGGCAAACGTACCTGTGTCCTCGCTGAAGATAGCCAGGTAGGGCATGCTCGCGTTGACCCGAAACCACCGTTTTAGATCGCCGGTGGCACAGAGAGTTTGTCCGCTTTGTGCCAATGTGATCTGCTCCCAGCTAAAACACTCGAGTTCTGGCGTCTCTGTCGCAAGTTTAACGCCGATGGAGGTGGTTTCTGTGCTTGCGGGGGCCTCATCATTCGTGGGGGATGCCTCAGCGGTCTTCGTCTCGTATGATTGTGGCGTTTGGTCGTTTTCAGAGCTTCCTATTGCCGGGATGTCGACGTTTCGCAAGATGAAGAAGGCAAGAAAGATGATGATGGTCGCTCCGAAGACACCCAACGCAACCTTTACCATCTTAGACGAGAGGAACGAAGGTGATTCGGTCTCAAGTTCTTCGGCTTCGTTTGCAGGTCGTAAATCAGCGAGAGGATCAAAATCATCGTCTGGGTTCAGACGCCGTTCATGCAATGCTGCCAATCCGGCGCCCTCAAAAGGCTGGGGATCAGGAGCATCAAATACACTCTCCCTGGGAACATCTTGAGGTGGTCCGGAAACGACATCGCCCTCGAATTCAGACGGCTCTTCAACCGGTGTTTCGGGCTCTGTCTGCCGCGTAATTCGCGATAATAGACTCTCGCCCTCTTCCTCTGTAGCATCCGACATGGCAGGTTGGAGAACACTGCTCACGTCCTTCGAACATAATGGGCAACGGTCAATGCCGCGCTCGATCCACTCTGCACAGAAGGGACATTTTTGCAGACTCGTGAGCCAGAGCGGGGGATCTACATCTTGCCTGCAAAAACGGCAGATGACTGCTTCATCTTGAATCTCACGATTGCAATGTGGACAATTACGCATGAAATTCCTCGGCTTCAATCCTATTTTATACCCAACGTTATCAGATGCAATGTGTCGAAAGGGCTAAACAAAGGAGCGGTCGATATTTGACCGCTCATCATGGTATGTTCGAACCTCATTATTTCTCCCGATTATGGGCCAGAGGATCCGGCGAGCTTCGCATCAATAAATTGCTTATGAGAGAGTTTTAGCCCATATGCAACGGTGCGAATTTCCTCGGTCTCGTCGAAGGATGCATTGCCATCCGCGGCTGCAATTCGGAATAGAGCTATCACAAATAACTCCCTTTCTGCGACCGTCGTCATAGAAACTAACTCGCGCGTCATTCGGAAAAAATCCATTCCTTTCCCAATTTCCGTAATCGCAACTTCTGCGACGAAGGTGGCAGCTTCGGGGCTCAAATCCCATTGTCCTCCCAGGGTCTCTACCATCCAACTGTACTCTTCATTCGAAATACTGTCATCGACATCTGCGATGCGCGCAAGAAGACCGCCTGCTAGGCTGAGTTTTCGGACTTCATCGTCGGGAAGGCTAAGTTCGGCATCTCCCAGGTCCAGGCGCCGTCGCACCTCATAATAAACTTTGTTTTCCACAAAATCGTTGAGATATTTTTCTCGATTTGGTGATTCGTCAACACTTTTCGACCTGCGATCGATGGGTTTTTTCAGGAGTGCACCAAGTGGTTTGAGCACGCTAGAAGTGGGAGAACCTAGCGCTACGGAAACTTCTGCAAGGGCGGTTTCCTCCTCCGCACTTACGACTCCATCCGCGCGCACCATTTTGTCTAACGTACTCAACACGAGGTCTTTGTCCTCCTGAGAGTGAATTTGAGCGCGTAGGTCGTCTACGAGCCGTTCTCGCTCATCATCACCCACGGGTGAGTCCATGTAGATCTCAAGTTGTGCCCAATCCTTAGCGGTCATACCCTCAACCTGGAAGAGGAGATCCTTGAGGCTGTTTTGTTCTTCAATGCTTATAGTGCCGTCCACCCATGCTGCGGCAATGATTACTTTCGCGAGAGCGTAGATCAATTTATCATTAACCATTCCGTACACCTTCCCGTTTGTATTCACCCTGATCCAAGAAGCCCTCCGAAACGATACGCTTCGATCGGCGCAGCAATCAGGGTGGTTCACTGAGTGTAATTTATTATACCTGTCTCATCGCTGGTGTGTGATAATGTAGAACGATATGACGCATTTATCTCAGTTGGAGATTCGAATAGAAGCACCCCGCATCCCACGGCTCATCTGGCGGATGTCACGCCCGCTGCAATTGGTTGCTGTCAGTATGGTGTTCGCCTGGGGAGTTTTTGTGGCGTCTGTGGAGTACCCCATTTATCTAATTCAAATTCTTGTCGGATTTGCGGCGTTGTTGGCCGTGAGCGTAAGCATCCATCTGATCAACGAATATGCCGATGTAGAAACAGACGCGCTCACACAGCGCACGGCTTATTCAGGTGGAAGCGGCGCACTTTCTGAAACGGGAGCCTCGCCTGCGATTGCGCTGGTAGGCGCTTGGATCGCTCTACCGGCGGGTGTCTTGATTGCTATTATTGGGGTGCTGACCGGCCTAATCTCAGTTCAGGCGTTCGGTTTGCTCATGCTCGGAGCGTTCTTCGGTTGGATGTACTCCGTCAAGCCACTAGCACTGGCGTGGAAAGGATGGGGGGAACTCGATAACTCGCTTCTAGGAGCGTTGCTTCTGCCATTATTTGGATATGTCCTGGCACGAGGCACCCTCAACTTGTCCACCATATTTTTATTCGTTCCATTTACAGGGCTGGCCTTTTTAAATCTTCTTGCGATAACATGGGCGGATAGGGAGGCGGACGGCATCGTGGGCAAGCAAACGCTTGCGGTGAAGTGGAGTGAGGGGGGGCTGCGAAAGTTATACGTGACAGTAGGCACCTTAACATATCTCATCATCATCTTCCAAGCCTTCTTACAATACCCCCGTTATGTTATTTGGGTGGCTTTCCTAACCTTCCCGCTCTCAATTTGGGGATTCCACAGCTACACCCGGAAACAAGATCCCTCGCCATCTGTCATCGCCATGAGTGTGTACATGACCCTCCAGCTCGGTGTGTGGTGGTTACTCTCCCATTCGTAATGCGCATAGACACAAAAACACCGTTACCTCAAACGTTTCCTATTAACTCGATGACATGACAATTTACGATGCTCGTGTATGTATGTGCACACGTTCATCCAGTTGTTATTTCGGCTAAAATCGAAATGAAACACCACGATCAAGAGGGTGGGCTGATGGACATAGAGAGGACAGATACGAGGGACGCTCTACAAAAAGGGGTACAGCGTTCTTTCATAAGCGAGTGGTGGAACATGGATGAGAGGTCCGTGACGGACTTGATCCATGGGCTCATCTATGCTCGGTGGATATACCTCTATCTTGGCATTGGCAAGGGAGATCACCCTGTCAATGAAGCCCTCAAACCTGCGGCTCAACTCTACAGCAGGATCCGTGCACGAATAACAAGCAAAGATTCAAAATCCGGAGATTTTTCCGATGGGTATCACGGAAAAGTGGTCCCACTCGACTCGGCAAAACAGCTTGTTACAGTAAACGAAGATGTCGAGTTCAGAAATCTCGAATCCATCATCCCTTATCCTAAAGCCCGGGACATCATCCTTAAGAATCCCGATCACATCGTTGCTCTTGAATGTCCATGCCGCTCATTACTGGATGATCCCTGTCTGCCTCTGGATGTATGCCTCGTTATCGGGGAACCATTCAGTAGCTATATACGAAAACATCATCCTGAAAAATCGAAATGGATTACGCCTGACCAGGCTCAACAAATTCTTGAGGCCGAACACGCTCGTGGTCATGTCCATCATGCATTTTTTAAGGACGCGATGCTCGATCGATTTTACGCAATCTGTAATTGCTGGCCGTGGTGTTGTGGTGCGATGCAATCCATGCGGCGTGGAACTCCGATGCTTGCTTCATCGGGTTATGTTGCTCGACTGGATGAAGATCTATGCATAGGCTGCGGCAATTGTGCTGATGCATGCCCGTTCGGCGCCATCATGCTGAAAAACTCTCGTATAAGCATCATTGAGGACATGTGCATGGGATGCGGCGTCTGCACAACGGTATGTTCGGAAGGGGGCTTGAGCCTTGTTTTGGAACCGAGCAAAGGTGCACCGCTGGAGATATTTCGCCTCATGGAGGAGGCTCAGCATCTCCCGAGCTCGGAAAATTAGTCCGCACGGCAGGTGGGGGCTGCCGGAGGAATTGGCGCTTCCCGAAAAATATTCGTAAGTTCACGTTCGTTTATTTTATTAAACCCACGACCCCTCGATTTTCCCCATCCTGAACCTGATCGGTTTTGCAACGCGATTTAACCCTGCTATGTCTTTGAGGGGTTGAATTGCATTCTTTTCAATTACCTTTCACTGAAGGAAACGCGAAGCGGAACTTGTTGAAAATACTTCATACCTACCATCATGGTGGGATACTGACTATAATACTACTCGGTTGAAAAAAGCTGTGCTGCGAACCATGACGAGAGGACACAGGATAGACGCCGATGAGTGTGAGTCAACTTGCCAGGACCATAAAAGAGTCTCCAACATTAAGACTCAACGAAGAAGCCCGGATACTGCGTGCAAAAGGCGAACCAGTGATACATCTGGGCGCTGGGGAGCCAAAAAATAAGGCGCCCATCACGGCACTTCTGACTTCGTCCGCTCGATTGAACCTGGGTGACATAAAATATACGCCTGTGGATGGACTGCCCTCGCTCAAGAAGGCCATCATTCGTTGTACAGAAGAACACTACGGCAGACTTGCTGCTCCTGAAAATATCATCGTCACTACAGGTGCAAAGCAAGCCCTTTACAACATCCTCTTTTCTATCGTAAACCCTCAAGATGAAGTCATCCTGCTGGCCCCATACTGGGTAAGCTATCCAGAGATGGTGAAGATGGTCTACGGCATCCCCGTGATCGTCACTCCGGAGGACGGCTCATTCCATCCGCGCATGGAAGATATCGAACAGGCCGTGAGTTCGTATACGAAGGCGATCATCGTCAACAGCCCTAATAATCCTTCGGGCGTTATCTATGACGACACCTTCATAAAAGAAGTCGTCGAATATTGTGAGAAGAAGGGAATCTATCTGATCCTCGATGATATTTATCACACGCTCGTCTTCGATGGAAAACAGGCGGTCCCGGGATATAAATTCACAAAAGAAGATCTCGATTCAACTCGATTAATTGTGGTCAACGGTGTATCGAAACAGTATGGAATGACTGGCTTTCGAATCGGGTGGGTCATCGCACCCAGAAAACTTGTCGAGGTGATGATAAACGTCCAGGCACAAATGACTTCGAACGCCTCAGTAGTGTCACAGGCAGCTGCAGAAGGGGCGCTTACGGGTGTCCAAAGCGTGGTCGAAAGTCTCAGGCTCACCATCCAGAATAATCGTGATGTCATGATGCAGGAGCTGTCGACGTTTGAGGGCGTGCGCGTTACCCAACCGGACGGGACGTTCTATTGCTTACCCGATTTCAGGGCGTTTAATGAAGATTCAATTGAATTGGCGAAGTTCTTGTTGTCGAAGGCGCTCGTCGTCACAGTTCCTGGAGCATCCTTTGGCATGGAAGGTCACCTTCGATTGAGCTATGCCGGCAGCGTGAAGGATATCAAAGAAGGGGTTGCACGCATTAAATGGGCTCTCGACCCGAACTCGCCTAACGAGATCTACATTGGGGATAGAAAAATCATCAGGGATTGGTTATGAACAACATATTGAAGATAAAAACCCCCGCACAATCGCAGGCGAAGGCGCTTCAGGCTGACTACGGACTGAAGAATCATGGGTTAAAGAATCTCAACCAGGTCTATTGGAACTTGCCGCCAGAGTCATTGTACGAGGAGATCGTTTTTCGAGGCGAAGGTCAAATTACGCAGCATGGTCCTGTTGTCGTAACCTCTGGAAAGCACACTGCACGCGCAGCTAACGATAAATTCATCGTCCGTGAACCCACGACAGAGGAACAGATATGGTGGGGGGAATATAATCGTCCTTACAGCAGCGATAAATTTAATGAACTCATCAGCCGGCTCCAGGGGTACGTGCAGGGGCGAGACTTATTTGTCCAGGATTGCTACGCCGGAGCGGATCAAGAATACCGCATGCCTGTGCGGATCATCACGGAGTTAGCATGGCACAGCCTCTTCGCGCGAAATATGTTCATTCTCCCGGAGAGCGCGGATGAATATCGCCAACATATCCCTGAGTTTACCCTCCTTGCTCTACCTTCTTTCAACGCCCATCCGCCCATTGATGATACGAGGTCAGACACATTCATCATCGTCAATTTTGAACAGCGTCTTGCTGTGATCGGTGGTTCAGCGTACGGTGGGGAAATCAAGAAATCGATCTTCTCGGTGTTAAATTTCCTCCTACCGCTCGAAGGTGTGATGCCTATGCACTGTTCAGCCAATGTAGGGGACGCTGGGGATGTGGCGCTATTCTTCGGTCTTTCGGGAACAGGAAAGACTACACTCTCCGCAGATCCAAAACGCAGACTCATTGGTGATGATGAACATGGCTGGAGTGATGAGGGCGTTTTCAACTTTGAGGGGGGTTGTTATGCGAAGGTGATTCAACTCTCACCATCTTCCGAACCCCAAATCTACGCGTGTACTGAACGATTCGGCACGATACTCGAGAATGTCATCTTCGATCCCGTCACCAGACAGATCGATCTTGACGATGATGAGATTACCCAGAACACGCGCGCTTCATATCCGCTGACTTTCATCCAAAACTCGATCCCTGACAAGTTGGCAGGTCACCCAAAAAATATTGTTTTACTCACATGCGATGCCTCAGGCGTCATGCCCCCTATCGCCAAGCTTTCTATTGAGCAGGCGCTTTATCAATTCATATCAGGCTACACAGCGAAGGTGGGCGGGACCGAGGTGGGGTTAGGTGAAGAGCCCGAGATTACATTCAGCACCTGTTTTGGTGCGCCGTTTATGGTTCATCATCCCTCTTTTTATGCGGAAATTCTACGCAAGAAGATCGAGCGGTATGGTGTAAATACATGGCTGCTCAACACGGGTTGGGTGGGGGGCGCCTATGGGGTAGGGAAACGGATCAGTATCTCCTACACACGAGCATTGCTCCACGCGGCGCTAAGCGGGTCATTGCTCGATGTTGAGTATGCTGAAGACCCGGTGTTTGGGTTTTTTGTGCCGAAATCGTGTGACGGCGTACCGTCAGAAGTGCTCGATCCAGCTTCATCATGGCCCAGTCAAGAAGAATATATGGATAAATATACGCAGTTGGCAACCAGATTCACAGAAAATTTTCGCAAATTTGCACCAAATTGTCCTCAAGAGATTGTCGAGGCAGGACCTCGAAGTTAATAAATTCCTCATAATTGGAGGGTTCCAGGGGACCGGGGAAAGGACTATAATTCACCGGTTCCCTTTATTGTGCTTACGTGTCCTGACAAGCCATGTTGGGTTTGGGCATGGGAGCATGCGGCCTAATTGGATAGGGACGAGACATAAACAGGGGTTAAATGGCTGAAAAAGGAAAAATCAGACCGAAAATATCAAAGTGGGCGGTGGGCTGCTTATCTCTGGCATTTATTGCGAGTGTGCTCGTCGCCGCGGTTGTCCTCCACACCACAGTTCGGGACCTGACCGCATCTTACACGGGCATTGGATTAAATCCGTTCGCGGGTGTCATTGGGGATCCACAGGATAGCCCACCATCACCAGGCGCGACACCGACACTGGTAAGTTTGCCCGCAGAGCCTGTTCCCTGGGATGGGAAATCCCGCGTTACGATGCTCATCATGGGCGTGGACTATCGTGACTGGATTGCCGGTGATGACGCTCCAAGAAGCGATACGATGATGCTCGTGACAGTAGATCCTCTCACGCGTCAGGCGGGGATGCTGTCCATTCCAAGAGATCTGTGGGTAGAGATACCCGGATTTGGGCATAACCGCATCAATACCGCGTACATGCTGGGTGAGGCATACAACCTGCCAGGCGGCGTACCCGGTCTTGCGATGCAGACGGTTGAAGACCTCCTG